>JABJOR010000585.1 GCA_018664265.1 Rhodospirillales bacterium | reverse complement strand
TTCTTCATCGTCGGATCCAACTATGTGTATCCACGCGAAATGGCCAAAGTTACCAAAATTCTGGTTGAGCAAAATGGTGCTGAATGGGTAGCCGATGAATATCTTGAGTTGGGTCACTCCGAATGGGGCGCAATGGTCAAGAAGATCAAGGACAGTGGTTGTGACGTTGTGTTATCAAACGTCGTTGGTAGCTCTCTTGTTTCATTCTATCGCGAATACAAGGCTCAGGGCCTGACACATGACGTACTGCCAATTTGTGCGACTGTGACTTCAGAAATTGAAGTGGCCGCAATGGGCGCTGAATATGCTACTGGCAGTTACAGTTCATTCCCGTACCATATGTCCATTGATACACCGGCAAATAAATCCTTTATCGAACGTTACCGGGCATTCACCAATGATCCAAAAGCCGTTACTCATATGGCACTTCATTCGGCTTATTTTGAAGTGTATTTATGGAAACAAGCTGTTGAGCAAGCTGGTGAAGCAACGCCTGCTGGCATTCTCGAGGGAATTAAAGGACAGTCCTTTGATGCACCCGGTGGCAAGATTACTGTCGATGGTGAAAACTTGCATGTTTATATGACGCCACGTATTGCACAGTGGCAGCCAGATGGTACCAGTACGATCATCGATGAATATCCTGAAGCTCTGCGGCCGTTACCATATTCAGCTTATGGTGAGACTTCAGAAAACCTGTTCTGTAGCGCTTCAGGTCTGGATACTACTAAACTATAGAAGTTATTGTGTATGGTATGCCGGGATGGGGCTTATACACCCGATCCCGGCATGACCGTTACTACCCCCGACTTGGAGACGCGATTTTGGTTGAGACATTATTTATCGGGTTGAGTGTAGGCTCTATTCTTTTGCTAGTGGCACTTGGGCTTGCTATCACCTATGGCGCTATGGGTGTTATTAATATGGCCCATGGAGAACTTTTGATGATCGGCGCTTACACCGCTGTATTGATGCAAGTCTATCTCGGATTAGGAATGCTTTTTGCCATACCTGTAGCGTTTTGCACGTCGGCGGCAGTCGGTTTCGCAATTGAGAAATTTGTTGTGAAACGTTTGTATGGCAGGTTGCTTGATACCTTATTGGCAACGTGGGGCATATCGATATTACTTCAACAATTTATTCGTCTGGAATTTGGGCTCGCTTTTTTCGACATTCATATCGAAGGATTGGGACCAGGTCTTCAGAATGCGCCTATTCCAGACTTTCTACAGGGGGCAATTGATATTGGCGGTTCCACAATTCCTATATTTCGTGCCTTTATTTTGGGCGTAGCCCTCTCCTTGACGGCGATCACTTGGGTACTCGTCTATCGCACTTCCTTTGGTGTGCAATTACGGGCCGTTACCAAGAATGCAGATATGGCAGCCGCTTGCGGAATTAATGTGAGTCGCATTTATATGTATTCATTTGCCTATGGGTCAGGATTAGCCGGTGTTGCCGGAGTTTTGTTGGCTGGCTTCAAAACGGTCATGCCCAGCATGGGAACGTCCTACGTTATCGACGGGTTCATGGTCGTTGTTGTCGGCGGTGTGGGAAGTTTGCTAGGTACGTTTATCTCAGCGGGCTTCTTGGGCCAACTCAATGTCTTATTTGCTTCCTATAGCAATGACATTATCGCACGGGCAGCTGTTTTTGCAGCGGTGATCCTGATCATACTCTGGCGGCCAAAAGGCCTTTTCTCGCATAAGGGCCGATAATTATGACACGCAACAATCTTGAATTACTAAGTTATGGTATCTTTATTCTCATTATTATGGCGATGCCGGCTTTTATTGACGCATTCTGGTTAAATCGGGTCGCAAAATACCTGATCTATGGAATGTTGGGGATCGCGATCAGTCTGTCATGGGGCTACGCTGGTATTTTGAATCTTGGACAAGGACTGTTTTTTGGCGCGGGCGCATATATGCTTGCCATGTCCCTAAAGCTGGCTAGTCCCACAAGCCTTGCACAAGGATCTGATAAACCGGTTCCGGACTTTATGTTGTGGAATGCAGAACCCGGAGCATTGACGGATCTTTGCTGTATCTTTACCGGTTCCTGGACCTGGATACCTTTCCAGAACCAATGGTTCGGCGTCGCCATGGCGATCATATTGCCCACAATTTTGGCAATGGGTATTGCCTACGCACTTGGCCGTTCGCGTGTGTCGGGTGTTTTTGTAGCGATAATCACGCTCGCACTTGCATTGCTTGTTCGTTTACTGGTGATTGATGCACAACCATTAACCAACGGTTTTAACGGGTTGACTGATCTGGGCTGGTTTACAGTTGGCGGGTTCGAATTTGATCCCTATTATGTCGAGACATACTATCTGGTAGCAACCTGCCTTGCTCTTGTTCTGCTGTTTTCGCGCTGGCTTGTACGTACCAAGGCAGGGCTAATTCTTCAAGGCATACGAGACAATGAAACCAGGATTCGATATCTCGGCTATAGTGTTACATCTTATCAGGTGTTCTTCTTCACAGTATCGGCAGGAATTGCCGGGCTTGCAGGCATGCTGTTTGTTATCGTCGCTGAGTTTGCTTCGCCAACATTTATGAACATTGGGTTTAGTGTTTCCATGGTGGTCTGGGCTGCTGTTGGTGGACGGGGTTCTCTTCTCGGCGCATGTATTGGCGCTATTTTGCTCAATACGATCGAAGCGACAGTCAGTGAAACTCCTATGTTCGTCGAAGCCTGGCAATTAATCATTGGTGGTCTGTTTGTTGCTGTTGTTATTTGGTTGCCTCGCGGTCTGGCTGGTTTTGCTGACGACATTGCTGTGCGATTTCTAATCAAGGAAAAAACGGTAAAGAATAATTCGTCCCCATCCCAGACCGCCAGAAATGAGGGGGGCGTTTGATAATGGCTCAATCACAAACAGATAAAATAGATACTCAAAATGCGCTTGTTATTGAGAGCCTGGAAGTTGATTTTTCAGGTTTCAAGGCAGTCGATGGCTTTAAGTTGAAAGTTGATGACGGCGAGCTTCGTGTCATTCTCGGTGCCAATGGAGCTGGGAAAACTACGCTTATGGATTTGATAAGCGGCAAGACAAAATCGACGGCTGGTAGTGTCAGCCTAAACGGAGTCGATATTACCAATTGGGAAGAGCACAAGATTGCTCGAGCTGGAATTGGGCGTAAATTTCAAATCCCCAGCGTATTCAAGGAACTGTCAGTTCTTCAAAATCTTTTGATCGGTGAAAGCAGCGATTATTCAGTATTCAGTAATATTATGAGAAGTGTGAACAAGGGATACTCAAACAGGATTGCAGAAATAATTTCTCTGATTGAACTGGAGCACAGACTCAATGAACCTGCCAGTAATCTCTCCCATGGCGAAACACAGTGGCTTGAGATAGGCATGCTTCTTGTTCAGGATCCTCACATTATTTTGCTTGATGAACCGACCGCAGGTATGACCGCTCAGGAAACACTTAAAACTGCTGATATCATAAATCGATTAAAAGGACAGCACACGTTGATCGTAGTTGAACATGACATGGGCTTCGTACGCGCAATTGCCGAAACAATCACAGTCATGCATCTCGGCCAATGGCTGGCTGAAGGTAGCGTGAGCGAAATAGAGAAAGAC
>JABJOR010000584.1 GCA_018664265.1 Rhodospirillales bacterium | reverse complement strand
ACCGAAGTAATGTTTGTACGCACCAGCATAATCTGGTGAGTTCAAAAGCACGTAACCCATCACTTTTTTAGCATACGCTTTTTGTGATGCGACGACTTTGGCAAAGAATGGATCTTCGGCAGAAATTCTGTCGATAACGATATCCCAAGCCGCAAGCTGTGCTGCCATGACGCTATCCGGTGTGCGATGTACGTTGACACCATAGTCTTCCTTCAGTGAAACAAGATCATCGGCATAACGCAGTGTGTTGTGCCAATAGAAGTTTGAGTTCTCGGCTTCGGAAGCATAACGCAAAATAGCCTGAAGTTCAGGATCGAGAGATTCATACTTCTTCTTGTTGAAGGTGATTTCAAAAGATTCCTGAGATTGATGGAAGCTGGCAAGGTGATAATCTTTGGACACATCTTGCATACCGAAATCTTTATCGGAAGTCGGGTTGTTGAATTCAGCAGCATCAATCAGACCACTTTTCATGGCTGGCTGAATTTCGCCACCGGGAAGCTGAACAACGGACATGCCCATTTCAAGCAGAACGTCAGCAGCAAGACCAACAGTACGATATTTCAGGCCTTCCATTTGGGAAGCATCTTTGATTTCTTCCTTGAACCAGCCAAGTGGCTGTGCAGGCATCGGGCTGTTGAAGAAGCTGACGATGTTCAGGCCAAGGCTGCCCATTAGTTCATTAAAGAGTTCCATACCACCACCGTAGTGAACCCAACCGAGCAATTCCTGTGCTGACCAGCCAAAGCAAGGGCCGGTACCGAACAGGGAAGCTGCTTTTGATTTGGAATACCAGTAAGCGGACACATAGTGTGCACCGTCCAGACCGCCACGGTGAACGGCATCCTGCATCTGGCTGGTTTTAACAACTGAGTTAACCGACAAAAGGTCGATTTTCAGGCTGTTACCGGCCATAGCATGGACGCGATCTACATAGCTTTTGGCATTTTCAAGGAAAATACCACCACCCCAGGCAGCCTGAACTTTCAGGACTGTGGCAGCTTTAGCTACGTGAGGAGCGGCAAGTGAGCTTGCAGCAACGGCGCCGGCAGCCGCAGCGCTGTTGCGAATAAACTTACGACGAGATACGTCTTTTTTTACTTCTTTTATTTCTGACATTAATATTCTCCCTAGAAACTATTTTCCAAACCGTTATCCGCCTTTGGTTTGGGCTTATGTTTTTATCTTCACCGTACTCAATCAAAGAGCGCACGGAAGACTGGCGGAGTAATTCTTAAGTTGGAGATCATACAGCGTGATTTTCTGGTATACCACAAAAAATTACAAAATATTGTTTGTACTCACTCCAAAATATCAGGCAACCCTATCATTTGGCTCGCTCCCTTTGAAAAAGGCATCTAGGTTGTCCAAGGCGCGATATCCCATGGCATCACGAGTTTCCTGATTTGCACTGCCTATATGGGGCAGCAAAAATGTGTTAGGAAGCTGTGATATTTCAGGGTTTCCTCCAGGCTCAACGCAATAGACATCTAGTCCAGCCGCCGCTATTTTACCCGATTTTAACGCATCAATAAAGGCTTCTTCATCAATCAATGCCCCCCGCGCGGTATTGATCAAGATGGCACCGTCCCGCATTTTTGAAATCCGTTTCCGCGACAATAATCCTTTTGTGTCGGGATTAACCGGGCAATTCAGGGATATGAAATCACAAGAGGCAAGCAGGCTGTCTATATCATCGTGATACATCGCCCCTTGCTCCAGCTCAGATGATAATTTACTACGATTATAATAGTGAACATCCATGTCAAACCCGCGTGCCCGTTTGGCGACCACCTGACCAACCCGGCCCATGCCGATAATCCCCAGGCGTTTACCCGTAACGGATGTCCCAACCATGAAAGCCGGGCTCCAGTCTTTCCAGCTGCCATTTCGCATCATGGCTTCACCTTCTCCTGCTCGACGGGCCGCGCCCAACATCAACAAAATAGCGATTTCCGCCGTAGCATCACTTAAAACATCCGGGGTGTTAGTCACCACAATAGAACGCTCGGAAAAGGCCGCAAGATCACAATGATCAACACCAACGGAAAAGTTAGCTACTATCTTTATGGTGTCTGGAAGCCTTGCCACTACGTCTGCGGTCAGTTTTTCTGTATGACAGGGCAATATGGCATCCATGCCCTGGGCAAAATCAACCAACTCGTCACTGGAATACAGCCTGTCATCCGGGTTGAAATGACAGTCATAATCATTGTTCAGGCGTTCTTCGACGGCCTTGGGAAGCTTGCGGGTAACAAGGACTTTTGGGTTTGCAGGCATAAGGTTATCTTTCGGTTGAATTCTTTTGAAATTTTACCCTAGCAAATTTCGCTACAGGCTTGAAAGCTGCTTATATTTGACGCATTGTCCGCGCAGGACGTTAATACATTTAAAGAAACTAGGAGTTTACTATGAGTTTTCACATCGTCGAGCAGGCAACAGCCCGCCTTAACCGTACAGAACTGGCCGTTCCCGGTTCCAATCCTACATTTATGGAAAAAGCGTCCAAAGGCAATGCCGACGTCGTATTCCTCGATCTGGAAGACGCCGTTGCACCGGATGACAAAGTTCAGGCCAGAAAGAACATTATCGAAGCCCTTCATGATCTTGATTGGTCCGGTAAAGCCGTTTCTGTTCGTATCAATGGTCTTGATACCCATTACATGTATCGCGATGTTGT
>JABJOR010000058.1 GCA_018664265.1 Rhodospirillales bacterium | reverse complement strand
CAGGTCGCGCCTAGCATCCGGTGGTGGCTGGTTCGTTGTGCCTTCGTCCAGACGTCCCCGATATTGCAGCTCAAGTTGCGCGTTAAAGCCAAAGAAATCTGGTGTGCAAACCGCGTCAAACGCCCGTGCAACTTCTTGCGTTTCATCGATCACATAGGGAAACGGAAAGTCGCATTCGCGTGAGAATACTTTCATATTTTCAAAGCTGTCAGCCGGATAGTTTACTGCATCGTTGGACATGACGGCGATAACGCCAATATCCAAAACCTGCAAAATCTTGATATCTTCAACCAGCCTTGTGGTGATGGCTTTGACGTAGGGGCAATGGTTGCAGATAAACATTACAAGGGTTCCGTTTGTCCCCTTGATCCCTGAAAGGGAATGCGTTTCCCCATCCACCCCCGAAAGGGCAAATTCCGAAGGCTTCCAGCCAAAATCACAAATCGGGGGTGTAGACATAAAGCTCTCTCCTCATGTGGGATGTTTTATGTAGTCTGACACAGAACCATCTGATTATGAAGGCGGATTTAATCTCTTGCGACCACTGAAAATAAACAGCGAAATCAAGATCAGGACCATGGACAAAACAAAAGGTGCGCCGGGGAAATAGATTGGTGCGTCTGGTTTGGTGAACAGGCCAAAAACGTTGGTCATCAACAGTGGGCTGATGATGGTGCCCAGCGCCCCCACACTTGTCAGCACCCCTTGCAATTCGCCTTGCTGATCGTCCCGGGCGGTGCGTGACATGATCCCCTGCAAGGCTGGTCCGGCGATAATGCCGGATGCCGACAGCGGGAGCAGGGCAAAGATATGCCATCCCTCAAATGCGAAGGCATACCCTAAAAATGCCATGGCGGTTATGGCTAGGCCGACCAATACCGTGTTGTGTTCGCCCAGTCGCGGGATAATCAGACGCATGAGCCCACCCTGCACGATGGCTGACCCCAACCCGAAACAGCCCAAAGAAATTCCGACCATGGCGGCGTCCCATGCAAAGCTTTCGCGGGTATAGTAGGCCCAGACACTGGGATAGGTGAAAAACGCAACATTGTGAAAGAAAAAAACGATCAGCAATCTTGAGAGTTCAGGCAGCTTGCGAACTTGTTGAAAAGCCCCGAACGGATTGGCGCGGCTCCACGAAAACGGTCTGCGGATTTTATCGGTAACGGTTTCCGGCAAAATCAAATAGCCGAAGACCGCATTGGCAGCAGCCAAAATCGCGGCTGCAAAAAACGGTGTGCGCGGCCCAAACTCTCCCAAAAATCCACCAACAACAGGGCCAAGGACGAAGCCCACTCCAAAGGCTGCGCCGATCATGCCAAAATTTTGGGCTTTTTTATCCGGGCTGGAAATATCTGCGATATAGGCATTGGCGGTGGATTGGGTTGCTGAGGTAATCCCGCCGACAATGCGCCCGATGACCAATATCCACATGGCCCCGGCAATTCCCATCACCAGATAATCCAGCGACATAACCACCAGCGAGACCAGCAATACAGGCCTGCGTCCGAACCGATCCGACAGATTGCCGACCGTCGGGCCACAAATAAATTGCATGACCGCAAACGTCGCCGTGAGCGTACCACCCCAGATCGCGGCGTTGCTTAAGGTCTCTCCACCCAGATCAATAATCAAGTCTGGCATCACCGGCATAATCAACCCGATCCCCATGGAATCCAGCATCACGGTAATACATAAGAATAGTATGGGGAGTTTTGTCGACATGGCAGAACTGTAGCACGGGTGGTTTAATCAGCCAGCTTTATTGGAAATTGACTTTAAAAGTTCATAAATTCAGTAAGGTGTTCCCAGAACACCATAATCTGAAGCCAATTCATTTAGAATACTTAATTCAGTATCATCGGAATGACACCAAGGGCTATGCCCAAACAAGATGTGAGATTTGCTTAATCTACACTATCTATAATAACCTTAGGTTCTTTTCTCTTTTGGATAGGCATTTTTGGAAAAATGATTAATCCAACTCCATTTAAAATTGCTTCACGGCATTTTTTAGAAAACCGTTTATCGCTCTTTGCTGAAAGATATTGAGCTACTTTATAAAGATCAGTTGTGCGAACCAGAGCAGTATTACTTCTGCTGACGGCTGTTATACATTTTGCGGTAAAGAAGTCTTTCCTTTCAGTGGGCAACAGCAGGCGATAGGCATTTCCAAAAAGGACACCTTTAGCCTGTTCATCTATTTCATCTCGAGAAAAATCTTCATGAATATTCATTTCAAGTTGCCGGAGTTTATCGATGTTGATTGCTCTATTATCTTTTCCTTCTGCCTCACCAAGCAATCGTCCCTCCGGTGAATCAAACACAACATCAAATTCCGAATCATTTTCATGATAATTTGTGGCGTTAAAGCCAAGAAGTGTAAGTGCTTGAATTATGGCTGACTCTAAAGGAAATCCTTTTTCATAGAGTAAACCTTTTAGAACAATTTCTTCATCTAGATTTTTCAGTAATGAATTTTTTTGAGTTTGTAGGGCTTCAATTTTGGTTCCAAGTTGAAGCAGTTTTTCTGAGATAGCAGTTTCGGCAGGAAGAGAAAAAGTTTTGTTTTCTGCTAACCAAGTGGGAGGAGGTGTCTGTTTAAAATTATTTCTACAATTTTTTTCGATCTCAATAATTCCTGATATAAAGCGCTTACCTATTTGAAGTGCCTCTTCAGTCCAGAAGTTAGAATCATCTTTTTCAAAAGCATAAGAATCTTTATCAAAATCAAGATATGGCAGAAGATAAAGTGTTCCTGTGCCACCTTTGAATTTGGCTGATGCTCCTACAGGAGAATCCCCTGCGCGTGGCATTATCAATGGGGTTGCATCTTTACTGTCTATAAGCACTCGAAATTCACATTCAGCTCCAAGATCAGACCAATATGAGGTAATTGGATTGTTATTACCTACTAATTTCATTGATCGGCCATTTGCCTCTCGTAATGAAATATTCCCAGGAATAAGGTTGTAGTTATTAATTAGCGTTACGTGTCTCGTTGTTTTCTGATTCCGGCCTGTCCCCGAATATGTTTTATTTGGCTCTTCGACGTTGGAAGTGGAATT
>JABJOR010000583.1 GCA_018664265.1 Rhodospirillales bacterium | reverse complement strand
TTTGAAAAGAAAGATATCCACGTTCACGTACCGGAAGGCGCCACGCCTAAAGATGGGCCATCTGCCGGCGTTGGCATGGTCACATCCATTGTTTCCGTGTTGACGGGCAATCCTGTTAACAAGAGTGTTGCTATGACTGGCGAAATCACTTTAAGAGGCCGTGTATTGCCTATCGGCGGCCTCAAAGAAAAGCTTCTTGCAGCCCTTCGTGGTGGTATCAAGACAGTGCTTATTCCGGATGAAAATAAAAAGGATCTCGAGGAGATTCCAGATAACGTTAAACGCCACATTAAGATCATCCCGGTCTCAAATGTCGAAGACGTTCTCAAGGAAGCACTTGTGCATCCTCTGACACCAATTGAGTGGGATGAAGAAAGCCACGAGAATTCTAAAATTTCATCTAATACCAATGACGACGATGATGCAGAAAATGGCATTTTACGTCACTAAAAGCGATTCGTTAAACCGAATCACTTTGGTCTGATTTTACAAAAAATCTATGAAAACTCCCCTCTGGTAGCACCCAAGGGGAGTTTTTTTTAGGTTTTTTTAGCCTCTAACCCCTTAAAAGCGCAGAATTCTGCGAAAAATCATAGTTATTAACCGTTCTTACATTGACGATGAGAGCTTCTCGCACGTAGTATTTACACACTCTGGACAGCAAAATTGTTCCAGCTATTTTAACTTTCATTCTCAGATAGAGGGAATAATCCATTGAACAAGAATGACCTAGTCGCAGCCGTAGCCGATAGTTCCGGTTTGTCAAAAACAGATGCTGCAAAGGCCGTCGATGCAGTACTCGATTCAATTACAGGTTCACTCAAAGGTGGCTCTGAAGTCCGCCTCGTAGGTTTTGGCACCTTTAGTGTTGCTGCTCGTAAAGCAACCACAGGTCGTAACCCACGTACCGGTGAAACAATTCAGATCAAAGCATCTAACCAGCCTAAGTTCAAAGCTGGTAAAGCTCTTAAGGATGCTGTCAACTAATTTAGATTTAATTCTAAATGTTGATACGGCCGTCGAAATTCCGACGGCCGTTTTCTTTTTGGGGATGACAATAAAAAAACAAAAAAATTCTGTTTTTTTTTAATTTTCGGGCTTGTAATGCCTGATCGTTTGAAGCAAGTTGTGCCCGTCCACAATGGGGGCGATTAGCTCAGTTGGTAGAGCGTCTCGTTTACACCGAGAATGTCGGGAGTTCGAGTCTCTCATCGCCCACCATTCACATTATAATTTTCAGTGGAAATCGTTGTCTTTATATCATACATTGATGTACAGCGACGGTGGCAAGCACGAAAGCCTGCAACTGTCGCAAAACAAAGACAAAAGATTGAAAAGATTAATGTAACAGTGCTTGACACTTTCTCTGGCTGTGGTCTAAACCACCTCCAGAAAGTCTGGCACAAAACGATGCAAGATGGGGGTGTAGCTCAGTTGGTTAGAGCGCCGGCCTGTCACGCCGGAGGCCGCGGGTTCGAGTCCCGTCACTCCCGCCACTTGCACCGTTTAGGCCTCATTAATTGGAGGATGATTGCAGTGGACGACCTGCTAGTAAATTACCTGCCGATCCTTGTGTTCCTGGCTATTGCTATTGTTATTGCCGGGGGCGCTGTTGCTGCTTCGTACATTATTGTACCGCAGCATCCTGATGCAGAAAAAACCTCTGCCTATGAATGTGGCTTTGATGCGTTTGTTGATGCTCGCCATAAATTCGATGTACGGTTCTATCTGGTTGCAATCCTGTTCATTATTTTTGACCTTGAAGTCGCATTCCTGTTTCCTTGGGCTATCACCCTCGGGCAGATCGGAATGGTCGGATTTTGGTCCATGATGGTGTTCCTTGGAATTCTGACCATCGGTTTTGTTTATGAATGGAAAAAAGGGGCCCTGGAATGGGAGTAGAGACCAACAGCTTAATATCTGCAGATGGCTCACCCTTGCTACCAGGGAAGATGCAGGATGATATTCTGCGAGGGGTTACAGGCGAATTACAGGACCAGGGGTTCGTGGTCGCCAATCTCGATAAGCTGGTTAACTGGGCTCGCACAGGCTCGCTCTGGCCCATGACATTTGGCCTGGCCTGCTGTGCTATCGAAATGATCCATGCCTATATGCCACGCTATGACCTGGACCGATTTGGCGTTGTTCCACGTCCCAGCCCGCGTCAATCTGATGTTATCATTGTCGCTGGTACGCTGACCAATAAAATGGCTCCTGCATTTCGCAAGGTTTATGATCAGATGTCAGAACCACGTTATGTGATTTCCATGGGATCTTGCGCCAATAGTGGCGGCTACTACCATCATTCTTATTCCGTTGTGCGCGGTTGTGATCGCATTGTCCCGGTTGACGTTTATGTTCCGGGCTGCCCTCCGACAGCAGAAGCGCTGGTTTATGGAATTTTACAACTTCAGAAAAAAATTAACAGAACCGGCACTCTCTGGCGTTGAGTGTATTGGTTATAGGCCTATTCAAGTAAGTTAGGGGATTTGCAAACAAATGGATGCTGCGCTACAGGATTTGGGTGAAATAATTGCCATATCGTTGCCTGACTGCGTCACCTCAACCGAGGTCGTTTGCGGCGAACTGGTAGTTCATGCCAATCGTGATTCCATAATCAAAACGCTGACCTTCCTGCGTGATGATGCAAACTGCCACTTCAAGCAACTTGTTGATCTTTGCGGTGTAGATTATCCGGAACGTGAAGAGCGCTTTGATGTGGTCTATCACATGCTTAGCATGACCCATAACACCCGTGTTCGTATCAAGGTACGCACAGACGAAGACACTCCTGTACCGTCTGTTGTTGAATTGTTCAGCACAGCTGGATGGTTCGAGCGTGAAACCTGGGATATGTTTGGTGTTTATTTTTCAAACAATCCGGATTTACGCCGCTTGCTTACAGACTATGGCTTCGAAGGCCATCCGTTGCGTAAAGATTTCCCGCTTTCTGGCTATGTTGAACTACACTACAATGATGAGCTCAAGCGCGTTGTTTATACACCGATTAAAATGACCCAGGAATACCGCTCCTTCGACTTCCTCAGTCCATGGGAGGGCGTTCAAAAAGAAATGCCTGTTGAAGCTGTTGCAGACGATAACAGCGACGAAGGAGCGTCATAATGGCTCAGACAGAAATCAAAAACTATAACATCAACTTTGGCCCGCAACACCCTGCGGCGCATGGTGTGCTCCGTATGGTTTTGGAAATGGATGGCGAAGTCGTTGATCGCGCTGACCCACATATTGGCCTTTTGCATCGCGGCACAGAAAAGCTGATCGAAAACAAAATTTATCTCCAGTCCGTGCCATATTTCGATCGTCTGGATTATGCCTCTCCACAAAATCAGGAACATGCCTTTGTTCTTGGCATCGAAAAACTTTTGGGCATTACGGCACCTTTACGCGGACAGTACATCCGTGTGCTTTATGCGGAAATTGGTCGCATCCTAAATCACATCATGAATGTTACATCCTACGCCATCGACGTTGGGGCTATGACCCCCATGCTATGGGGGTTTGAAGAACGCGAACACATGATGGAATTTTGTGAACGCGCCTGTGGTGCCCGTATGCATATGGCTTATTTTCGCCCCGGCGGTGTTGCATTCGATATTACGGATGAACTGGCTGACGATATTGGTATTTGGGCCGAACGTTTTCCTAATTTCCTTGATGATATGGAAACCCTGCTAACAGGGAACCGTATTTTCAAGCAACGTACCGTTGATATTGGCGTGGTTACTCCTGAGCAGGCCCTTGATTGGGGCTTTACCGGACCAAACCTTCGTGCGTCCGGTTTTGCCTGGGATTTGCGCAAGTCACAGCCTTATGACTGCTACGACAAGATTGATTTTGATATTCCGGTTTCCCAAATGGGCGACTGTTACGACCGTTATCTGATTCGCGTTGCAGAAATGCGCGAATCAATCAAAATCATCAAGCAGTGCCTCAATCAGATGACCCACGGCCCGGTCAAGGTTGAAGACAACAAAATTTCACCGCCTAAACGGGACGGCATGAAAGAAAATATGGAATCCCTGATCCATCACTTCAAACTGTTTAGTGAAGGATTCCACGTACCGGCTGGAGAAACCTATACGGCTGTTGAAGCCCCCAAAGGTGAATTTGCCGTCTACCTGATTTCTGATGGAACGAATAAGCCATACCGCTGCAAGATCAGACCTCCGGGATATGTCCATTTGCAGGCTATGGAAATGTTGTCCAAGGGACACATGCTGGCTGACGTCGTCGCCAACATTGGTTCCATCGATATTGTGTTTGGTGAGATTGACCGATGAGTGATCGTACAGATAACCCTATGAATATAGAGCAACCGGCAAGCTTTGCCTTTAATGCGGAAAATGTCGCCCGCATCAAAGATGTTATTGCCAAGTACCCGGAAGGCAAACAGGCTAGTGCTTGCATGCCGTTGCTTGATCTTGCCCAGCGTCAGCATGACGGATGGCTGCCACATGCTGCTATGGTCCATGTTGCAGAATTGCTCGGCATGCCGGAAATCAGGGTCTATGAGGTCGCAACCTTCTATACCATGTACAATCTTAAGCCGATTGGAAAAATCCATGTCCAGGTCTGCACCAGCCTGCCTTGTTGGCTACGTGGCTCTGACGAGATCGTATCAAAATGCAAAAGCGTTACTGGTACTGATTTTGGAAAAACTTCTGATGACGGTGTATTCACCATGACAGAAACTGAATGCCTTGGCGCTTGTGTCAACGCTCCCATGGTTCAGATCGGTGATGACTTCTACGAAGACTTAACCCCGGAAGCAGTTGAGCGCATCCTTATGGCCCTTAAAAACGGCGAGCAGGTCGAGCCCGGTCCACAAAACAGCCGTCATAGTTCAGAACCTGAAGGTGGACTGACCAGCTTAACAGGGGAGGGTGCATAATGTTGAAAGATCAGGATCGCATCTTTACCAATATCTATG
>JABJOR010000582.1 GCA_018664265.1 Rhodospirillales bacterium | reverse complement strand
GTTCACGGCTTTGCAGGCCGCTGCGTAGCCACTCCGCCACCGCGCCACCGAATAATAGTGTCAACGGCGACACCTGAATGCGGTTTGGTATTCCGCGTCAGGCACCGGAACTTAGTCAAGGAATGCCGTGGGGTCAAGTGATCCTTTTTGGATTTTCAAGCTTTTTTCCGGCCCCATCAAAAATGCTCAGAAAGTGTTGTTTTTCTTGTCCAGAAAGACCAGACAGACTATAACGACGCCATACCTTTCCATATTTGGATCATCTCAGGATCACCGGGAACAAACATAATGGATCACGCCGCAGCCAGACGTCATATGGTCGACAGCCAAATTCTGCCCAATCGCGTTACAGACGAACGTATTATTGACATAATGAGCACATTGCCTCGGGAAACTTTTGTTCCCGATACGCGCAAGAGCATAGCCTATGTGGATGAAGCTCTGGATATTGGCAACGGCCGTTTTCTTATGGAGCCAATGGTAACAGCGCGCTTGTTGCAGACCGCATCACCCAAGGCAGATGATGTTGCCTTGGTCATTGGCTGTTCTTCAGGTTACACCGCAGCGTGTCTTGCTCGAATCGTCAGCGCCGTCGTTGCCATTGAAGGCGATAAGCAAATGGCCCTGAAAGCTAACGAAGCCCTGGCTGAACTGGAAATTGATAACGTGGCAATCATGGATGGTGATCTCGCCAGTGGATACCCTGGACAGGCACCATACGACCTGATCGTCTTTGACGGGGCCGTTCCGAATATCCCCGATACCATCAAGAACCAGTTGGCTGAAGGCGGACGATTGATTGCGATTATTGGTGGACAGTCTGAAGCCGTTCCGGGTAGTGCTGTTTTGATTACGCGTTTCCATGACAGTTTTTCACAACGTAATATTTTCGAACTTGGCACCCCCATGTTGCCCGGGTTTGAACAAAACAGTGGCTTCCAGTTTTAAAACACTTCCTTAGAGGAGGGGCTCTACCTTTCGCTAATAAACGTGATTTTAAGGACTTTATCAGAAGTTATTGGGTAGACTTGGCATCCGATTCGCACACTTACAGGATGCAAAACACTTTTAATAAGATAGTTTTTGTCACGTAACCCTTTATTATACTTGAATTATATGGAACTATTGCTCTGCAATTAAATTTGATCAAAGCTGCACTGGAAACAATCCGGTTGAAAGCGCTCGTTGTTATGGATCACAAAATGGCTAAAAAAAGAATTACGACAGTACTGGCAGGGCTATGCACCCTCTGCACAACGTTGTCATTTATCCCCAATCCGGCAACCGCCGAAACGCTTGAAAGTGCTATGATTTCAGCCTACCTGAGCAATCCAACGCTCAGTGCGCAACGTGCTTCCGTACGAGCTTCCGACGAAGCTGTTGTACAAGCTGTTTCCAACTGGCGCCCGACTGTAGAATTTTCGGCTTCAAGCGGTGTGGAGGTAAACGAATCGTCTCTCCGCACAGGTAGCGGGAAAAAACAGACCCGCAATCCCAGCTCATTTGGAATTGATCTCTCCCAACCGCTATTTCGCGGTGGGCGTACTGAAGCAGAAACCAGCGGAGCTGAAAATACGGTAAAAGCCGATAGGGCTCGCCTGACCAGTATAGAACAGGACATCCTGTTGTCAGCAGCAACCGCATACCTTGATGTCTATCGCGACGAGGCCGTACTCGATTTGAACAGAAACAATGAAGCTGTTCTCATTCGCCAACTTGAAGCAACCCAGGACCGCTTTCAGGTTGGTGAAATCACCCGGACAGACGTTCATCAAGCAGAAGCCCGTCTGGCAAACACAACGGCCGATCGCATTCAAAGCGAGGCAACCCTGGCATCTTCATGGGCTACTTACCAAAATGTGATTGGCAACCCGCCAACAAAGGGCCTGAAACTGCCACCATTCCCGTCTGGCGCTCCTGATAGCAGCGAAGCAGCCATCAAAGAAGCAGCCCTTAACAACCCAGATGTCATTGCTGCGCAATATGATGAACGTGCCGCCATTGACAGCATTGATACCATTTGGGGTGAGCTTCTTCCTGAAGTAGAATTCACGGCCTCTGCGAATCGAAACCTCAATAGTGCTTCAGAATCGAGCACTATAGACTCCTATGATGCATTAATTAATTTAACGGTTCCTCTTTATCAGTCGGGCTCCGTTTATTCCCGACTTCGCGAATCCAAACAATCAGCTGCTGAATCTCGCCTTCGGGTAGACCTCCAAAGACGAAACGCAGCCGAACTTGCATCGCGTTCCTGGGAGACATTACAGTCTGCGAAGGCCCGGGTAACATCCTTTAGAACAGCCATCAAAGCAGCAACAATTGCATTTGAAGGCGTTGAACGCGAAGCTGCTGTTGGCTCACGTACCGTGCTGGATGTCCTTGATGCAGAACAAGAATTACTGGATGCAAGGGTCAGCTTCATCCGCGCGCAACGCGATGAATCGGTAACCATGTATGAATTACTTTCTGCCATGGGCAAGCTTACTGCACATCATCTTCAATTACCCGTCGAACTCTATGATCCTGAATCTCACTATCAGGAAATTCGCGATTTGTGGATGGGCGAAAACAGCACAGGCGGACTTGAATAATCAACAGGAACCGACTATCAGCAGACATGACTATTCCACCAATATGTCTCTATCTCTAAAGAATTATTGAGGAAATTTGGTTATCAGAATAAAATTTGGTAACTTCCTTAACGTTTCGGCAACCATGATGTCCCTACAATACAGCAAAGCAACGAAACTTTAGATAAGTCGGTAAACTGGAAACCAGGCATTTAGCTGATGAGTGAAAACGAAGAAGAACAATTAGCGGACGGCGAAGAACCCTCGATGGAGGACATTCTTGCATCCATACGGCGAATTCTAGCCGAGGATGAAGAAGCAGAAGGCGAGCAGGTTGAAGAACCGGAAGCTCCGGAAGCCATAACAATGGCTGAAGAAGAACCGGAACCAGAGCCTGAACCTGCGCCAGAGATGGACGTCGATGCATTGCTTGCCGAGATGGACGCTTCCGGACCTGCAATGGATGTAGACCTTACGCCGGAACCTGAACCAGAACCTGAACCGGCACCTGAAATATCGTTTGAACCGGAACCTGAGCCAGAGCTAGAACCTATGCCGGAACCAGAGCCGGAACCTGTTATTGCACCTCCGCCACCTCCAGAACCTGTTTTTGCGGCTCCGCCACCTCCACCTC
>JABJOR010000581.1 GCA_018664265.1 Rhodospirillales bacterium | reverse complement strand
ATGCAAGCCCTCCAAAAACATGGGATAGACCCAACAGCAAAGCCATTTGGAAAAATTGCCAGTCTTTGGATCGAAGAATTCCAACACGATAATCCTAAACAGGAACGTGAATACAAACAGGTCGTACGCCGCTATTTCATTCCATGGTTTCATGATTTTAAGAACCTTAAAATCAATGCGATTAACTCACGTGATATTGATGCCTATAAAAAATGGCGAAAAACTTACTGGACTGCTGGTCCGGGTAAAGACGTCAAGTTTCTCGAATATGAGCGTGGAGGGAAGATTCTGCGAAGGCCAGCGAAACATGCTAAGGCATCGGAGTCGCGAATAAGAATCGAAGACACAGTGTTTAGGAGCATCATTCAGTACGCCATGGTAAATGGGTACCTCTCAGCAAATGAAGTGCCAATTTTCAAAAGCCCCAAAGTTAATACAAAATACCCTAACGCCAGAGTCGCCTTTACTGATGATCAAATCAAGAAAGTTGAATGGGCCCTATACAGTAGGTTAAGAAGGAAGGAACGAGAACACATTAAATATCATTGGCAGCTAATCGATTTATATTGGGATTTCGGGATTAAGACTGGAGCACGTCCTCCACACGAAATTACAAGCGTGAAATGGAAACACATTACTGAAACTAGCTATGACGGGAACCCAACCGTAAACATACAAATTGAAGACAGTAAGACTGGAAGAAGGCCGATAGTTGCTTTGTCGGGGTTAATGTGGAAATTGCGCTTTTGGCGAAAAGCAACGAAGTTCGGGGCTGATGAAGATTATGTATTCACAAAATTCGACGGCAGCAGACTTGTGAACCCAAACAAGGCATTCGAAAACTTGTTAATTGAGGCCGGTGCTACTGAAAATCGTGGAAAGAAGCTGACGCAATACAGTATGCGTCATGCCTACATTACCCGAAGTCTTCAACATGGAACCAACGTCTACAATCTGGCCTCGCAATGCGGCACCTCAATTCAAATGATAGAGCGGTACTATAGTGATGTGCTGGTGCCTGATGTCGCAGCAGATGTAATGAGCGCAGGATTGATTCAAAATTTGGAGCCATGACAAAGGCGTAAATACCCCTTAGCCACAATTCCGCGATCTGGTGTCCCTGAACCGGTCAATCACGCTGTACGGGCTTCATACGGACTTTTGTGGGTGATTGCAGGTAGGCGAGCCAATACCTATCCAAGAGTTCTTGGATGATGCCGCATAAAACAAACAAGTTGAGCAAGTTTCAACAATTGGGTTCAGCCAGACTGGCTAGAACTTTGAATGATACGCCAACCGCCATGATGGCAAAGGAGGTAGTACTAAAGCCCGAATACCCTGCGTGGGAACGGGCGCAATGGAAAGGGATTCCATTATGACTAACCAGACCAACTACTACACCCTGACCGAAGTTACCGAATTGATAGGTGAACCGGCAACAGAAACCAAAATCAAGAAAGGTATTCGAAACGGTAAGGGGGGTAGCACTTTCCCGCCAGCGACCAGACTTGAAGATGGTGACTCGATCTTTGACAAGACTGATTATCAGAAATGGTCAAACGGGCTCACTAGGAAATGCCAGCCGAAGCAAGAACATCGGAAGGTAGTCGAATGGGAAGTCTATGATTTTGGGGTCTGCCCGGTACACGGCAGGATATCACTAAAGAACGTTGAGATTGCGAAAAAAGAAGGATGCCCTAAATGCGGTCGTCGAATGCATATTCAAACCTTTTTTGTGTATGACGATTAGGATGATCTTGGTCCCGGTAATGTCCAAATCGACAATGAGAAGTGACTGCAACATTGTCACAAGCTGGTTTGGGTTATTTCCAATGAGGCTTTGGAGCTACTGCATCTCTTGTGCGAGATGAAGGCCTTTCTAGTCATGAATTCGAAAATTCAGAATTTATGAAGAATATCCGTCAGCGCGAATCAAGAAGCATAAATACAATTGCGCAGTTCGACGACGGCGCAGGGACAGAGAGGTACGTATCAACAAGCAAGATTTGTGTGCTGTTCTGTCCTGAATTAGAAAACACAAAGTCAGAGCCCCTTAGTGTTGTCGAACCACTAAGGGGCTTTTTTTTACGGGACAGATTATGAAGCATCACAGAGACGAGCATTTTGAGGAAGGTTTGAAAACCGAAATTCCACAGCAAGATACAATAACAGTTTTGACCACCGTAACAAATAAGGGTGATCAGCGGAAGTTAGCTAAAACATTCCATCTCCTTGATGGCCAACCCAAGGAACGAGAAACTCCGAGACCGAAATATTATACCCATAGCCAAAAAATGGCTTCGGGCATTCGAGACTTTGCAAACCAGATCACTCCGTTATTTGGAGATTCACAAAGTTGCATCATTCGTGGTGAGTTGGTTGACCCGACAAAATCACATGGAAATATCACACGCACAAAGGAAGACGATCTGCGCAGCGGTAAAATTATGTATTTTCAGGAAAATGAAACTGGCAAGTACTGGGTATGTTTTGATTTCGACAAGATCAAGAATCCCGACCGAAACCTAACGGAAGAGGAAATGCTGCGGTACTTGGTTTCAAAGTTGGGGCCAGAGTTTGAAAAGATCACTTTTCTATATCATTGGTCCTCCAGTGCCGGTCTCGACGGCTGGAAAACAATTTCTGCGCATTTGTATTTCTGGTTATCCGAACCTCGTACAGATGCCGAAATGAAGGATTGGGCTGTAGACCTCAATAACAATGCCGGTACCAAGATTGTTGATGACACCTTGTTTGACTGTATCCAAGCCCATTACACTGCCAACCCGATTTTTGAAGATGGACTCACTGACCCTGTTCAAACTGGTCGCGCTGGCCTTATCGAAGGGGAGCAAGAAAGCGTATCGATCCCCGTGGTCGCGATGCCAAATACAGCTCCGAGTAAACGGAAAAAGAAATCGACCAAGTCCCGTCCTGAAAATATCACTAGTGTGAGAAGTGACTTCACTGGCAGCAACGAAGCAACATTGGAAGAGATCTTGGAGCCGCTGGATGCCATTAGGAGGGTCAAGCAGCCTTATTCCATGGGGTGGCGCAATGAGTGGCGAGATATGTGGTTTGGGATCGCAAATATATCCGGCACAGAGGAAGCTACCAAATTACTGAACCAATCAAAGTATTTCCCCGAACAAGAACCTGGAGAATATGCAGAACTTGCAAGTAGCTTCGTTCCAAAAAAATCAGGTTTTCATAGACTGGATCAAATTGCTTCTCGCCTTGATCCTATGTACCAATCCAGTAGATCTCATCTGGCTACCGGTACCGCTATCTCCAGCTACCGACTGACAAACAAGATCAATAGCGGGCAGCTGTTCAAATATCTGAGTGCAGGATGCGGCGAGGGCAAATCATACCAAATGTTGGCGGATATAGCGTTACTTCAAAAGGGTATTTGGATGTACTCCGTCGAGAAAATCACTTCAATTGACGAGCGAATCAAAGAGCTTAAGAAATACTGTCACAAGCATGGTCTCGAAGAGCCGACTATTCGAAAAGCTCATCGCGAAATGTACAAGGAAGATCCATCAAAAAAGAAGATCCCGGTCGGCAAACAAATTGGCCTGATCAAAGACGATCTCGAAAGTCAGGGGATTGAGTTCTGCATTGTCTTTGTTACGCATCGAGCCCTGTTTATGCGCAAATGGAGCGCATGGATAGGCTCAAAAATCGTAATCGATGAAGCTCCTGAAGTGTTCAGATCGGGTCAGCTACACTTGAATTATAATTTGAGCCGTGAGTTCGTAGAAGACCACTTCGAGAAGCCAGAAATTAAGGACGGCGATTGCTATGAATTGAATCTAAATGAAGTCGGTGAACAGGCCCTTACATCTCTTTTTAAAGCAGAGAAAACAGACCCGTTAGCAAAAATTCTCGAAGATATGCTTGAAGCTTCGAAACAGAAAAATGGAAAATTATATGTGAAGGCTCAGGAATGGAATGATCAAGATTCACTTGAGATATCGTGGTTTGGATTTGTGGACCCGAGGTTCTTGGCTCCTTTTGATGAAGTTTGGATGCTTGGCGACGCTCTGGAAGAGACTGAGGTATTCAAGTTGTGGCGAGATCGCTTCATGGTTCAATGGGAGCAACACCAAATCAGCAGACCCAGACAATGGAAGGTTCCGATATGCGATAGAACAAAGGTCAAATATTATGAGCCTCACCGGGAAGCCAGCCTGACCAGATTCAATGATCCGGAAGAAGAGGTCCTGAACAAGGTCGAGACACATCTGTTTGCCAATAAAACAACCATTGGATATTGGACGACAAACGAGAGTATTCGGTTGAAGGGACTCAAACTTCAAGGGGAGTACATCGAACCCAAGGCGCATGGTCGAAATGACTTGATGCACCACAAATCCGGGGCCTACTTTGCAGCAATTCAGCCCAGTGGATTTGAAAAAGGTTTAGTTAAACAAGTATTTGGAATGACCCCTGATGAACTGGTGATAGCTAGACATCGCCGTCCCGTTCTTCAACATACCATGCGGGGAGTGCTACGTGATCCGGAATCTAAAGAGTTTTTCGAGCAGCATGTATATTCCAAGGTGGACGCATTGTATTTGCAGGCGAGATTTAACTGTGAAATCGAGCATGTAGAAGGGGTCATTGAGTCGGAACCATACAAACCGGGTGTGAAACCTGATCTGGGAGTGAAAATGTCTCAAGAGGAACGCAATGATAAAAGGCAATTGAAGATCAAAGGCCTCACCGAAGAACAATCGATCGAAGCAATTTTGAAAATGCGGTTCGAAAATTATTCCAGAGATCAGGCTGAACTGCATTTTGCCGTTGTTAACAAATTTAGACGGATGGCAAGATCGCGAGTCAGTCAATCATGAGGGGGAGGGGGAGGGAGAGAGAAATCTACCGGAATAGTCTTACTATTTAGGTGTATTTCGGTAGATTTTTTTCGGAATATGATTCTGTTATTTGGAAAATGTTTCCCTATACCTGTTTTATATGAGGGCGAATATCGGGAGCGTTAGAAATTCCGTGTCATTTCTTTAAACTGAAGAAAAGGAATGACACATGCGAAATGATTTTGATTTTGATACAGCTCTTTCTGCCCTGCAAGATGGCCAGAAGCT
>JABJOR010000580.1 GCA_018664265.1 Rhodospirillales bacterium | reverse complement strand
GCTCAGAACAAGCTTGGTCAGCAACAGCCTTGCACGAGCTCGGACATGCAACAGGACATACAAGCAGACTTGACCGAAACCTGTCTGGTCGATTCGGCAGTAAGGCTTATGCAATGGAGGAACTTAGAGCAGAGCTGGCATCGGCATTTCTTGCTCAAGAGCTTGGCATCCCCCCAAACTTGGAAAACCACGCATCATATTTAGAATCCTGGATTGATGTTTTAAAATCTGACAGCAAGGAAATCTTTCGGGCATCAGCAGATGCACAAAAGATATCAGACTGGTGTCTTCAAAGGCATCCAGATTATAGGCTTGCAAATGGTTTGAAGCCCCTAATGTCAACCCAGCCAACTCCAGAAATGCCAGATTACATGAGAGATGCAATCGCTAACTTTAAAGGTGAGGCACCTGCGCCTGAAGCGCCAACCTATTCGAAAGGACCAACATTATGAGAAAGAAAGAATTAACAAAAGAGCAGTCACGTTTGGCAATGAGTGTTCGCATGCTTTTTGAAGATAGCTACAGATACCCACGGGGGGATTGCTCAAATAATCGCTGGAAGATATTGAATGAAGACCCAGACCTTGCGTCATTTTTTAAGGCTTGCACCGTCATCGGTGATGATGCTTGGCTCTCAGAACACTTGAGATTACGGAAAGAAGGGATAAGGCGAGGGAGGGTTGATGGCTTTAAAAGTGTTGGATATTCCGACTATGTTATTCTTGAGCAGGTTCAAGTCTGGATAACGTGGGGGAAAGCTTACCGAGAGGCAATGGGGACATAACGAAAAATGAATAGTGTCTCGCTCTAAAATATAGTTTTGGGGACACACTAGGGGACACACTCAAAAATAACCAATGCACTACCCTGAGATAATTCAGGATAATGCATTGATTTTACTGAAAAAAATGGTGCACCCGACAGGAGTCGAACCTGTGACTTCTGCCTTCGGAGGGCAGCGCTCTATCCAGCTGAGCTACGGGTGCATATAGGGTAGCGGCTATCGTTTGTGGTGGGGAACTTACGCTCTGGGGGCGGGGTGTGCAAGGGTCTGTTGGCGTTTTTTACTTGCTGCCCAGAATGTATCGGTTTTTTGTTTGTCGGCATCGAAGGCATCAATTTTTTTATATTCATCGGACCAGTGTGTTATTTCTTGCTTGATGAATGACCAGCGCCAAAAAGCAACTTTGGTTTACTTGACGGCAAGTCAGTGGTTGTTTTCTGATTCTACAAGTTCATCTATGTCCAGCTCTGCATCAAGAGCGGGGTCACTTTTTTGTTGGAATTATAGAACTTTGTCTAATTTATCCGACATGGAATTATAACCTTTTCTCAGAGCAGCAATTTTTTTGTAATTATGACGCCAGATATAAAATTAGAGCAATTAATTAATTTGTTTCTATCTCTGTAATAAAATCTTTTACGCGGATTTCACTGCCAGAAGGCAAGGCTAGTGTGTCAGGGTTTTTGATCCAGACCAGGATATCATCCCAAACAATTTGTGCTTTCAGATCACGTATCAACATATGATAGCCGTTCTCATAGGTCGCTATTGTGCGTTTTTCCTTTGGAGAATTCGGCAATCGTGCAAGCATGATTTGCGTCGGTTGTTTTTCAATAATCTCATCGCGCTCGCCATACAAGATAAGCGACCGTGCATGGAAGTCAGTGGCGCTATCGAGTGCCGTGTCCATCAAATTAACCAAGCCCCAGATTGTATCAATCCGGGTATCTTTGATAATCAAGGGGTCACGGTTCAGTGCGCGCAGCATCTCGATATTATCCGAAGGCCAGATATCCAGCCCTTCTCCACTCAGGGTCATCCCCGGCATGGTGTGCGCCGCAAACCACAACGCCAACGTTTGATACCACGACATGGTCTCTCGTCCCCAAATCGCCGGAGCCGCCAGAATAATACCGTCTGTCTGCAAAGGCGCTTGCCCATCTTCGCTGGCAGCCGCCAACAAGACGGCTCCGCCCATGCTTTCACCAAAACAAAAAATCGGAATACCCGGATGGCGAGCTCGGATGAGATCAAGTGCTGCTTTGGCATCGCTAATATACGCAGCGCGCCCGGCCCAGTACCCGGTATCTGGCGAGGCACCAAAGCCGCGTTGGTCATAGCTGTAGGCGGCTACGTTATGCTGGTTAAGGTATCCTGCAAATTTTTCAAAGAATGTGCCGTAATCGTTAAAACCATGCAGGGCCAGAACGACAGCTTCCGGTCTTTCTGCTTTCCAGGTGTACAGAGGCAAGGTCACGCCGTCTGCCATAACCAGATGATTATTCTCCGCATGAAATTCAGGCATTTGAATAGCAGGGCCGGGGGCTTTAATGATGGGTGAACAGCCGACAGAAAAACTCACCAAGACAAAGAGGCTCAACAGAAAAAACGCGGAGTGTCGCCTCGTGAGCATTAATCGTCTCCGGTGTCGGGACCGCTGGTCAGGCTTAGAAAGACATCTTCCAGTTCTGCTTCGTGGGTGGCAACATCAACGATGTTGATACCAGCGTTTTGAACAGAAGACAGAATTTCTCCGGAATTTGTCGTGCTGGGCGCGTAGCTGAAAACCAGCTCGCGGGGATTGCGAAGATCGACGTTATAATCTTCCAACTCAGTCGGCAGGCTATCAAGATCACGGTCTACCTGAATAATCATTTCTTTTGAATCCAGATGCTTCATCAGCTCTTTAGTTGACGCATTTTTGATTACCCGACCATGATTGATGATGGCGATCTGATCGCATAGTTCTTCGGCTTCCTGAAGATAATGGGTGGTCAGCAAAATGGTTGTGCCATTTGCATTGAGTTCGCGCACATAATCCCAAAGCTGGCGACGTAATTCCACATCGACGCCTGCTGTAGGCTCGTCCAATACCAGGATTCGCGGTGCATGAACCAAGGCTTTACCAACCAGTAATCGCCTGCGCATGCCGCCTGAAAGTGAGCGGGCATAGGCATTACGTTTATCGCCCAGTCCAACGGCTTTTAAAATGTCATCCGTGCGGCGGTCTTTTTTTGCTACACCATAGAGCCCGGCATACAGATCAAGCAGCTCGTAAGGGGTAAAGAACGGATCAATGTTGAGTTCCTGTGGCACGATACCGATAGAGCGCCTTGCTTCGCGCATATCGGTTTCAATATCATAGCCCCAGATTTGTGCGTCGCCCGATGTCTTGACCACCAATCCAGCGAGGATGTTGATCAATGTCGATTTACCTGCACCATTGGGACCAAGCAGGCCAAAAAATGAACCGCGTGGAATATTCAGCGAGACATCCTTCAAAGCCCGTTTTGGGCCTATACGACGGTTGCCGCGATAGGTCTTGTTCAGGCCTTCAACTTCGATCGCATTTACAGGTTGGCTATTGTTCATGACGTCCAGGTTCTTATATTAAATATTGATCATGGGTATACCCATCCAGACGTTGATTGTCATGCGCCAATCGCTATCATCAACAATCCAGATTTGATTCGCATTTATAAGGAACACACAATGAAGCCTGAACACGTATACCTGATTGATGGCTCTGGCTTCATCTTCCGCGCTTTTTATGGCCTGCCGCCGATGACCAGAGGCGACGGCACACCGGTTAATGCGGTCTTCGGCTTCACCAAAATGGTTATGAAGCTGGTGGAAGATACCGACGCGGACCATATTGCGGTTATTTTTGATACCAAACGCAAGACCTTCCGTAATGATATCTATGCTGAGTATAAAGCCAATAGAGACGCCCCGCCTGAAGAACTGGTGCCACAATTTGATCTGGTGCGTCAGGCCACGGACGCTTTGAACATTGCCCGTGTCGAAATGGAAGGCTTCGAAGCCGATGATCTGATCGCCACCTACGCTCGCCAAGCTGTGGAGGCCGGGGCCGATGTCACCATTGTCACGTCCGACAAGGACATGATGCAACTGGTCACAGATAAGATTTCAATCTTTGATGCCATGAAGAATCGCAAAATCAGCCATGATGAGGTGATCGAAAAATTCGGTGTCGCACCGGACAAGGTGGTTGATGTACAGGCGCTGGCAGGTGACAGCAGCGACAATGTGCCCGGCGTGCGCGGCATTGGCATTAAAACAGCGGCCTTGTTGATTAACGAGTACGGCGATCTCGATACATTGCTGGAACGCGCAGGCGAAATCAAACAGCCCAAGCGCCGGGAATCCTTGATCAATGAAGCTGATATGGCCAGGGTATCACGTGATCTGGTGACCTTAAAAAATGATGTTCCGGCCGAGGCAACATTGGAAAGCTTTGTTACGACCAAGCCGAATAAAGAGACGCTTTTGGCGTTCTTGTTGGAGCAATCCTTCCGCACACTGGCAAACAAGCTTGATAACAGTATGGAAGCTTCAAGCCCGTCAGAAGCTGGCGATGCAGGACAGGCCTCACCAGAAAAACCAAAGACAGTCGAAAAATCCTATTCTCTGGTTCAGGATATCGCTGCCTTACAGGGCTGGGTCGATAAAATATATCAGCATGGCAGCGTAACCATTGATACGGAAACCACATCGCTGGATTCCATGCAGGCAGAGCTGGTCGGTGTTTCGTTATCGTGTGTCCCCGGCGAAGCCTGCTATATCCCGCTTGCCCACCGTAAAGCCGAAGTTCAGGCGTCCCTGTTTGGTGATCTTGAAGGCGATGATGCATCGAGCGATGACCAGATAGAACAAATCCCCCTGAGCGATGCAATTGCCTTGCTCAAACCCATGCTTGCCGACCCGTCAATTTTGAAAATCGGGCAAAATATCAAGTACGATATGCAGGTTTTATCAAGGTACGATGTCACCATGGAATCGATCGATGACACGATGATGTTGTCTTATGTGCTGGACGTTGGGCTTGGAAGCCACGGTATGGACGCCATGGCGCTGCGCCACCTTGATATGGAAACCATTAAATTCAAGGAAGTTGTCGGATCAGGCAAGTCGCAAATCACCTTTGATCTGGTGGCTTTGGACAAGGCGCTGGATTATGCCGCCGAAGATGCCGACATTACGCAACGATTGTATGAAATGCTTAAACCCCGTCTGGTGGAAGACAGTCTGGTGACTGTCTATGAAACCCTGGAACGCCCGTTGATACCAATTCTGGAGCGTATGGAACGCACCGGGATTATCGTTGACCGGGACGCCCTCAGTACACTTTCAACAGATTTCGCTGCGCGCATGATTGCCCTTGAAG
>JABJOR010000579.1 GCA_018664265.1 Rhodospirillales bacterium | reverse complement strand
TTTAATTTCAGCACGAAGTATTTCAGGATCGACATTCTGAAGTCTGCGCACAAGGTTGCCTATATCTTCATAGACTTCTTTCCTGTGCCGGACGGTCAGGATAATAATTATCTCATTGCCTTCTATGGCGTAAATCACACGCCATGTACCAATGCGAATACGCCAGAGGTTTTTTGTTCCAGATAGTTTTTCACTGCCATTTGGCCTCGGGTTTTCTTGTAGCCCGTCAATTGCATTTGCAATTCTGGTTAGAGTTTTTCTGTCGGAAAATTTCTTGAGCTGTTTTTTAGCGGCAGGCGCGATCCGGATTGTATATCGAGCACTCATTCAAGACCAAGCTCGTCTTTAAGATCATCCCAACCAACGCTCCCTTCGCGTTTGGCCTCAATCATTGCCTGTTTGGCTTCTGCTATATCAAGAATATCATCCAGAGTTTTGAGGATTTCAAAATCTTCAATTGGCACCACAGCAGCCTTACCCTGACCATGTTTGGTAATAATCGTCCGCTTCGAGCCATAGGCCGCTTCATTCACAATCTCTGAAATGATAGCCCTAGCATCCGTCGCCGAAATTTCACGTGCTTCAATCGTCATGACAAATCCTCATAGAGCTTTCCAAATATATGCATAATATACAAAATGTACATTTTGTCAAGATAAGCTAAAATATATCGTAATTTTACACCTACAGAGGACATTCTTCTTTAATTCATATAACATTACAACCATGAAGTGCGCATTATTGAGGTGAGGATCAACCAATGGCCGATCACTATAAAGAAATTGCTACGAAATTTTGTGAACTTTGCGATTGGCTTTTACAAGCATGGCAGTTTCGCAAGTTCATGTTTGAGGAGAATCCGGATTTTGAGTATCTGAAAACAAGGCACCATGAACATTTTTTCAATCGCCTTCAAAAAATTACTCAAGAGTATTGGCTACTTCAATTAGCAAAACTGCATGACCCCGCCACAGCAAACAAAAGCAAAAACCTGACTATTGATTACATGATTGATTATGTCGACTGGGAGAAAGAAACTAAATTAAAACTAAATGACTTACGTAACAGAATGCAGGTGCTGTCAAAGCCGACAAAAATAGCAAGGAATAAAATACTTTCACATAATGATCTCAATGTATTGCTGGACAACCAAACTTTAGGAGAATTCCAGCTAGGAGATGACGAAAAATATTTTAATTGTCTCAAAGATTTTGCCAACATTGTGAGTCTTGAAATTAATGACTCACCTTTTATCTTTGATGATTTAGTGCCAAATGACATCGCCGTATTTATGAATAGTTTTAAACGGGGTTGTAAAGCTAAGCGCGCATAATTTCCTTCGGCAACCGGATATCAAACTTCTCCCGGATCATCGCATCTGTTTCTACGGGTGTGTGGTCTGGATAGTGAGAGGATAGAATATCCTTCAGATGCAAGGTAGCCGTATCAAGTGCATCAGGTAAGACACTGAAATCCGCGTTTGGATTTACTATTATTGCATCCAGATTTTCGATGGACAGGCTATCCTCGGTAACCTCGATGCCTTTCAGCGTGCGTTTAATATTACCAATCATGTCATTATCGATGACCATGCCTTCCATGGAAAAGGCCAGCAGGCTGGCCTGCATGCCTGCGCTTTCGTAAATCATGTTAGCGCCTGCATGGGCAGCAAGAACCTCTGTCATGCCCTTCTCATATCCATGTTGCGCATCTGGTGTTTTGGAATCCGTTATCCCGGCCAGGGCCCCGGCGCAGAGATCATAATAGCGGCTCATCTGTGCTGAGGACGCACTCAACAAAGCCTGTTCGCCTGAACCGCCAGACATGGCACCTGTTCTGAGATCAGAGACAAACGCAGCCGGTACGCTAATCGCCGGATGACCGGGTGAAATCAAATTCACAAAGACCAGACCAGCCAGAACCTCGGCTATTTCTTGCATAATCGTTCCAGCCAGCGCCGCGGGGCTGGTGGCACCGGACTGCCCTGCCGAGACCATCATAATCGGCATGCCACCGCGCACGGCAACCTCCATGCAATCAAGGGATTCTGTTGCAAATTTCATGGGGGGAACAACAAAGCAATTGGTCTGGGTAATAAATGGTCGTGCGCGCCATTTGTCTTCACCGCCAGCAACGATATGCAACATATCCAGACAAGCCCTGACACTTTCCGGGGTAGACATGGATGTGGCACCATGCTTGCTGGTCCCGGTTATGCAGGTGTAGAGTGTGTTTATATCAAGCGCATGGCTGTCTTCCATATCGCGTGCCACAACAGGTCGGGAATACGCATCAATATGATCGAGACTATCCACCAGACGGGCAATGTTATAAAGATCCTTCAGGGTTGATTCACGGTATTCATGGCTTGCGGCATCATATATATGCACCGCAGCCCCCGCCGTGGAGAAATACGTATTATCGCCCCATGGATTTAGATCATTTTTCGGGTCTTGCCCATGTAATTGGAAGTTCCGCCCTGCCCCGGCGATTGTATCTTCAACCAATCCACGCGGGAACACCAAACGCCCTTCATTGGTCAATCGTCCCCCGGCACCACAGACAAGTTCAATGCAGGACGCGGAGGCTTCGCTTAAGCCGATTTGTTCCAGCAAATCAAGGGCACCACGATGGATGCGCTCCACATCGTTATCACGCAAAGGCTTATAGCATTCAGGCTTAAATGGACTGACAACACCGGCTCTCAACATGGATGCATCCTCCCCCGGACTAGGCTATAATCTGTTTAATTCTCCAGAAGAATATCAAATTTTGCGCGAATTTCGGCATCGATTTCCAGTGGGATATGATTAATACGATCTCTACTGAGAACATCTTTCACCATGCGCCGTGCCGACGCCATGATCTTTTCAGACCCTGATTCGATCCATTCTTTAGGGCTCTTGCGATCACCAATAATGGGATAATGGTATTCGCGCTCCATGCGGTGGAGGGTCTGTTCATGTCCCAGATAGTGCCCTGGGCCATCGATGCAGACACTACGAATGGTCTCGATAGACAAGCTGTCATCATTGATATCAAGCCCGCGAACCGTTCGCTGAATACCGCCAATCATATCATTATCAATAACCAGAGCTTCCTTTGAGAAGCCCAGCAAGCTGCCTTGCATACCAGCGGATTCGTAAACCAGATTTGCCCCGGCGTGGGCAAGCAAGGTCTCCGTATAGCTTTTTTCATACCCGTGCTGAGCATCCGGTGTTTTGGCATCGGTCATGCCTGCGGGAATACCGCCGCATAAGTCATAAAAGTTTGCCATCTGGGCGCAGGCGGCGCTGAGCAAGGCTTGCTCGCCCGAGCCGCCAGACATGGCACCTGTACGCAAGTCAGAAACAAAAGGCCAGGTGCCAAAGATCGCCGGATGACCGGGTACAATGGCATTTACATAAACCAGACCGGCAAGAACTTCTGCAACTTCCTGTACGACTGCACCAACGAGAGATGCAGGGCTTGTGGCTCCGGCCTGACCGGCTGCCAGCAATAAAATCGGCATGCCGCCACGAACACCAGCTTCCAGACACTCGCTGGCATCTTCGGCAAACTTCAAGGGTGGTACGACAAAACAACACGACTGGCTGACAAACGGACGTTCGCGCCATTTATCTTCTCCACCAGCGATCATATGCAGCATTTCAAGAGACTGCTGCAAGTTTGTGGCGTTGCTCCAGGATGTTCCAACGTGCTTCGATGTTCCAGCCAGACACGCATATGCTGTGTTTATGTCCAGGGCTTCAGGGTCAATCACATCACGGGCAACCAGTGGGCGTTGGAGGAAATGAATATTGTCCAGATAGTCCACCAAGCGGGAAATATCATAGAGATCCTGAAGATTGGATTCCCTGTACACATGCTCTTCCGAGTCGTAAATATGCACCGCCGCACCAGCAGTGCCGAAATGAAC
>JABJOR010000578.1 GCA_018664265.1 Rhodospirillales bacterium | reverse complement strand
TGAATTCCTGCCATGGTGTGTGGCAACCCGAATAAGGCAAGACAGTGAGACCATGATGGTTGCTGACATGGTTATCGGCTTTAAAGTTTTTCGCGAAGGCTTCACCTCACGCGTCACGATGGAGCGCCCCAAAACGATCAGAGTGGAATATGAGAATGGGCCATTCAAGTATTTGCATAATCATTGGATTTTCAATGAAGATGGAGATGGCTCATGCACAGTAGACTTTGCCGTGGACTTTGAATTCCGCTCTCGATTGCTTGATAAGGCCATTGGAGCCGTGTTCACCGAAGCAGTAAAGCGCATGGTCAATGCCTTTGAGGGCAGGGCAAAAAAGTTGTACGGTAGCTAGTCGAGAATTTCGAGAATCATATCCAGTGCAGCCGCCACAGAGAGTTCTCTCACCCGGCTTCGATCACCTGAAAATTCAAACCGTTTATGGATCGATTTTGCCCCTTCATGGGCACAGGCTATATGAACCAGCCCGACGGGTTTTTCATCACTGCCTCCGCCAGGGCCTGCAATTCCGGTCACGGCAACACTGATATGAGCATCAGAGTTCTCAAGGGCCCCACCTGCCATTGCCAAGGCAACATGCGGAGAAACAGCACCATATTTTTCCAGCAAACTTTCGGCTACACCCAGCATTTCATGCTTGGATTTATTTGTGTAAGTCACGAACCCGCGCTCAAAAACACTGGATGATCCTGCAATATCGGTAAGACCAGCTGCAATCATGCCCCCGGTGCAGGATTCTGCTGTTGAGAGCATCAATCCTTTCGCCTTACAGGCATCCATAACCTTTAGAAATTTTGCAGAATTCATGCTGGCATTCCCAAATAGTAATCAATGGCATAGAGCACTAAAATTGCATAAATTCCGGCGGCTATATCATCAATCATAACGCCAGTTGCGCCTTTTATGTTGCGATCCAGCCAGCCAACAGGCCATGGTTTTATAATATCAAAGAATCGAAACAGGATAAATCCTGCCAAAAACCATTGCCATTGCAAAGGCACCACACACAATGTCAGCCATTGTCCGGCAACTTCATCGATAACCACAGGGCCCGGGTCTTCGCCTCCGGACAAAGCCGTATAACCTCTTGCTGCCCAGATGCCGATCACAAAAACAATCAAGGTAGCCAGCAGCAACCCTTCCACACCATACCCATACAGAATTCCCCAGGCGAAAGGCAGGGCCGCCAGAGAACCTGCTGTCCCTGGAGCTTTTGGTGACAAGCCAGCGCCAAACCATGTAGCCAGCAAGACAGCAGGCGCGCGCAGTGACGGCACTTTGGTTGAAGAGTTTGAGGAGTAGGGTGGTAAAGTCGGCGAAATCATAAATGGTATCTCTCAGCAAATATCTCGTACGGGCCACTTTGGTATTATTGCCTTGCAATAATAAATATGACTGAGTAGCCTGATTTTGGTTCAAAAATAGAAATTTATAGCATAAACTCTTTCGATTAAACTTTTATGGTGAACAAATCGTTTAAATCAGGCGGAAAGTTCTGAATAAACAAACGATTACAGGCAACTACTCAAGAGGGGAAATTCGTTGACGTCAACAGACTCCAACGAGCAAATGTCCAGATGATCGGTAATATAGGTAAAACAGATACCCAACCCATCCTGAAAACAATCAGGGCGCGCTTGAAACGTATTTATCCTGAACGCCAAATTGTTGTTAGGACCCGGGAACGTGTCTCTTATTTACACATTACTTATGTGCCGCAGTTCATTGCGACATTAATGTTGATTGCCGCCACTGGATGGATCGGGTTCTCCAGCGTCAGCTATATGCTCAATGACCGCATTATATCAGCGAAAAACGGCCAAATCGTAAATGCCCGCATGGCGTATAAGGGCCTTCTGGACGAAGTATCCGCCTACCAAAACAAGTTTATCAGCATCACCCGTGAGCTGGAAGAAAACCATTCCCTGATGCTCAGCCTGGTTGAACAAAATACCGAACTGCAACAAAACCTGAGCTCCGTTGCCCAGGAATTGAAGGTTACAGAAGCTGACCGCCACAGCGTTATTCAGACCCGTGAACGCCTGAAAAACAATTTGGGGGAAATTCAAGAAAATCTGCATTCCCTGACCAGCAAGAACTTCCTGCTGCGCGATAATCTGGATTCAACGGAATCCGATCTGCAAATCGCCCTCTCGGAGCGTAATAATGCTCTTGATGAAAGCGATCGCATGACCAATTACGCCAGCGATCTGGAAGGCCGCCTGTCCTCCCTTCAAATGGCGCAGCTTGAATCCATAAGCGATCTGACCACCCGTACAGATAACAATATTTCCAACCTTAAAAGGGTTATTTCGATTGCCGGGCTAGATATCGCTGACTTTATAGATGGCCCGACGCAAGATGAAACAGGCCAAGGTGGCCCATTCATTGCCATGCCGGACATGCCGGGCGAAGAGCTGAAATCCCGTTTGACTGTTTTGGATAATAAACTGGAACACCTTGAAATTCTTCAAAAAACCATGCAACGCATACCGTTTGTATCACCGCTTACAGCTTATTATATGACAAGCAAATACGGTAAACGCCATGATCCGCTCAACAACAAATGGTCCATGCATTATGGCGTAGACCTTGGCGGAACCAATAAAACTCCTGTATACTCTACAGCACCGGGGAAAGTTACCTACGCTGGTAAAAAAGGCAAATATGGTAACATGATAGAAATCACCCATGGCGAGGGCATTATTACCCGCTTCGCCCACCTGAATAAAATTCTGGTGAAAAAAGGGCAGGAAATTGAGTTTTATGAGAAAATCGGACTTCTGGGCAGCACCGGACGCAGCACAGGCCCGCACCTTCACTATGAAGTTGTGGTTGCTGGCAAACCGATGGATCCGATGAACTTTATCAAGGCAGGTCGATATGTTTTCCAAGAATAAACAAGCGTCAACTGATCAAATAAAAAATACACCGAGCAAACCATCGATCCCATCAATTATCAGTGGTGATCTGGTTATAACCGGCGATATGTTCAGTGAAGGTGAAATCCAGATTGATGGAACCATCAATGGTGATATCAAGACGGCAACACTTCTGGTAGGTGAAACAGCAAGAATCAATGGCGACGTAAACGCCAAACGTGTTCGTGTCCACGGTCATGTCAATGGCCAGATCACAGCCCAATCTGTAACCCTTGCCCAAACAGCACACGTCACAGGCGATGTGATTCACGAAGACTTGAGCATTGAAAAAGGTGCCTTCCTGGAAGGTCACTGCAAGCGCATTTCTGAAAAACGCCTAGAGACAGCCAAAGCTGGCTCTGACAAGCCGCCACATCTGCCAATTCAGGCTAGTGGCAATGCCTCAACCCAGCAGCGTAAAGACGCAATCACTGGCGGTGAAACAAAGGCAGCGGCAAACGCCTAACTACTTTCAGAAAAACAATCCTTTAGCCAGATATCCGTCAGATCAAGGCTAGCCTGTTCGCTCAGTGACGGGGCGTGCCCAACGTTCTCGATGGCGACAGATTTCAAGCCCGGTATCTCGGTTTGCATACGATGCAAACTGGCGTCTGGCACAAAAGGAGACAACGCACCACGCACAAGCGCCACAGGCAATTGCCGCAAGGATGCATACAACGCCCACAGGTCTGGAACAGCTTGTGCTTGTTTTGTGAAAAACGGCTTGGCAATATTGCTGTCCCAATCGTAAACCAGCTTGCCATCAGCCAGGGTTTTGTATGTACACTGGGCGATATAGTGCCAATCCTCGGGGGTAGAGGCCGGAAAATTCGGGAATGCTTTTTGAATTTTTTCTACTGCGTGATCTATTGTATCCAAGGGCGCTGTGTCTGCCATATAGTCCAAAACAGGTTTCATGCCATGCGCAGGAATATCCGGGCTGACATCATTCATCAGCACCCCGATCAGGCTCGACGGCATAGCAACACCAAGCGCCATCCCTAAAATTCCGCCTAACGATGTCCCAATCACTGCAAATCTGTGGATATTAAGCGCTGTCGTGACCTGACGAATATCATCGAGATAAACCCGTGGATTATAGTTCTGCCAATCCGGATCATACGCAGACAGTCCACGCCCTCGATAGTCAGGGCAAACAACCCTGTATCCGCTTTCACTGAGGCGCAAAGCCACTTGATGAAAATCTTTGCTGTTACGGGTCAAACCGCCAAGGCACAAAACCACGCGACTTTGTTTGCTTGCATAGTCGCGCACATAAAGAGGCAAGGCGTTGGTGCTGGATATTATGTGTTCCTGATAATCGCTCATAAATTATAGGCCGAGCAGGGCAGGGAGCCCATCCAGTGTGGTAATTTGATGGAGTGGTTTACCGGGCAAGCGTTCTGGTGCCTGC
>JABJOR010000577.1 GCA_018664265.1 Rhodospirillales bacterium | reverse complement strand
TGGAAAAAAACTGACTTGCGGTATGGCTTTGTTGCACAAATCTTCCTTCGGCCGGACTCCCCCTTACCCCAGACGGATTTAGCCAATGGCCACGGTACGCGGTATGCCAAGAGCTGTGAAGCCGTTCAGAATCGCGGCACGGATTTGGATCTCCGCAACCTGCCGATCTGTCCGTCGTCAGAGTTTTTGGCACTAAGAGCTGCGTAAACTAAGACAGAGTTTGGCTGATCTGGTTGGTTCCTTGGCCATTGGCTGGGGCCGGATGGTTCTTCTTCACCGTCTCCCGGGGTGCTTTCCTCATCGCCGAGCTCAGACATACCTTGGGCGTCTTCCTCGGCGTCCCCAGCGGAGGTGTCCATAGAGGACATGCTCTCGGAATCCATTTCGCCGGATTCGCCATCAAGCTCGTCGCCGCCTTCGGGCTCTTCAGAGCCATCTTCTTCATTTTGTTGATCCGGGTTGCTGGAATGATCCGCATCCAGAATTTCCATGGTTTGCAACATTTCGATGACCCGATCCGCAAATTGTTCCTGATCGTTCATGCAATCCTGTAAGCTGTCGACCTGCTTGAGAACATCCTCATCGAGCCATTCTTTCCACATATTGAACAGAGGCGCAGAACTTTCGGGGCGGGACAATCCACCTAGGCGCTCGCGTACCAGCATGCTTAATACATCAGGAAATTGGTCATCATGGCGATTTGCCAGAGCATCGAAGTTTTTGTCTGCGCTGCGTTCTTCATTCAAATATTGCAAATTTGAAGAAACACCCGTCATTCTGCGTGCGCCAAGACTCTCACACCGAGCTTGTTCAATGGCTTCGAATACTAAACGAGCTTGTGGATCATAGGGCAGGTGGGAACGGTGTATTTTTTCATTGTGGTAATGAATACGCATAGCAAGTGCGTCCGCAGAACCACGCAAATGAGACAGGGATTCTTTGTTCATCTGATGGGGCGGCGTGGGCAAATGAGCCGTTTTACCCGCAATGCCGGGTGCGCCTTGAGAAAAATTGACTTCCAGCTCGACTTCTTCAGCCAGTGCCTTCAGCGCAGCAGACGTTGCTCTTTTAACAAGTTCGTTTGTTTGTTCGCTCTGGCTCACCGTAATTCCATTAACTTATCGCGATGTTGCCGATTGATTCGGGAAGTTCTTCATCAAAGCAGCGTTGATAGTATTCTGCAATGAGAGGGCGTTCGTGTTCATCACACTTGTTGAGGAATGTAACGCGGAAGGCAAACCCCCGATCATTGAAGATTTCGGTGTTTTCAGCCCATGTGATAACGGTACGCGGGGACATGACCGTTGAAATATCGCCAGACATGAATCCGGCGCGGGTAAGATTGGCCAGCTCAACCATGTTATGGATATCCTGGCGCCCTTCTTTGTTATCAAATTCAGGGATTTTCGAGAGAATAATATCTTCTTCCGATGAGGATTCAAGATAGTTCAGTGTTGTGACAATATTCCAGCGATCCATCTGGCCCTGATTGATTTGCTGGGTGCCATGGTAGAGCCCTGTGGTATCGCCCAGGCCTACTGTATTGGTTGTTGAAAATAGCCGGAAATACTTGTGTGGCTGCATAACACGATTTTGATCAAGCAGGGTAAGCTTGCCTTCAACTTCCAAAATACGCTGGATCACGAACATTACATCGGGACGCCCGGCATCATATTCATCAAAAACCAGAGCAACAGGATGCTGTAAGGCCCATGGAAGAATACCTTCGCGGAATTCTGTGACCTGCTTGCCTTCACGTACAACAATGGCGTCCTTGCCAACAAGGTCAATACGGCTGATATGGCTGTCCAGATTAACCCGGATACAGGGCCAGTTCAGGCGGGCTGCGACCTGTTCAATATGGGTGGATTTTCCGGTTCCATGATAACCTTGAACCATGACGCGGCGGTTGTGAGCGAATCCTGCCAGAATAGCCATTGTCGTGTCATGATCGAAGCGATATGTCGGATCAACTGCGGGAACATGTTCGTCTGCTATGCTGAAAGCAGGCACTTTCATCTTGCTGTCCAGGCCAAAGGTATCCTTGACTGAAACTTTGATGTCAGGCGCATTGAGCGGGAACGCATTTTCAGCGATAGGTTTTTTTTGTGCCGTCATTTGCGGAAATCCAGATTTCGTTTGTAATTGGAAAAAAGTTCAGAATATGGCGTAGGGCCAAAATACAGTGAGGTCAAGGCCCCGTTGGGGGTATAGCCTAACAATTACGGTCAATTATTCATGCTGTCCCGGAGTATATGGTATGCCTGATTGATTTTTTTTATCTTTTCTTCGGAAGATTTGGCTCCCTTGTTTGCATCAGGGTGGTGAATTTTTACCAATTCCTTGTAACGAACCTTCATTTCTGTGGCCGAAGTCGGATATTCCAGGCCGAGCACTTTATAAGCCTTTTCTTCTTCCTTGCTTATTGGAGGCCTGACAGGGGGCGTGTTTTTGCTTCGAGGAGGGGCTGTCTTGCCTCCCAGGATATCAAACGGGTCTATGGTGTGTTCAGGGTCCAGCCCTGTTGCATTTATGCCGAGCTTCCAGGACGGACGTTGCCACACAGTATCGTGGCGCTTGTCAGCTTCGACTTCTGTATCATCCATGCCGTCATAATAGTTCCAGGACTTGTTGTATTGACGTATATGTTCCAGACAGAACCATCGATAACTGTTCAGTTCATCACGTGATCGTGGTGCTCTATGCTCCCCAGTATTCTGGCATTCAGGCCATTCGCACGTGTTTTCCTCCTTAACAGGCTGTTGAGGATTTTTGTTATTATAGGCTCTGGCGGTGCTTTTGGATTTCATGGTGTTATGGCTATCGTATTTCTGATAAATGTCAGGCTAATAAAGATAGTGAAATATATCAAAACATCATTGCCTTTTGCTCATTTATTTCCCATTTATTCTTCTTGACAGGAGATCACATGAAAAAAACCCGCGAACAAATGATACAGGAAGCCCTATCTGAAGGCTTAAGTCCGGCAGTTTTGGACGTCATTAACGAATCTGCCCTTCACGCCGGGCATGCAGGCCATACTGAAGCAGGCGGTGGTAATGAGACGCATTTTAAACTTAATATCGAATCCGAACACTTCAGGGGCATGAACCAGGTTGCCAGACAGCGCAAGGTTTATGAACTGCTAGCCGAAGTTTTCAAGGATGGAGTACATTCTGTGACGATGACGACAAAAATTCCTGGATAAATACAACTTTATAGATTAATAGAGTGAGTATAATTTTATGTTGGGGATCATGAGTGTTGAGTGATGCACTGCAGTATGTTATAAGGTTCACATACGGGGGTATACAGATGGTTGCAGGGGAGATCTTCTGTGATCATTTGAAACTAGTCAGCGGTAGCTGCATGAGGAATAGGACAATATAATGTCAGGTATACTTGTTAGTAGAAATGTTACTGTTGCGGGGCACCGGACCAGTATTAGACTTGAAGGCGCAACCTGGAGCGCTCTTGATCAAATTTGCGAAATTGAAGATAAAACTGTACATGAACTTTGTACTCTGATCGAAAGTATCAGAATGGGCTCAAGTCGTACGGCTTTTGTTCGCGCTTTTATTATCACATATTTCCATAGCGTTGCGAACGCTTCCGGCAATCTGAAAAGCGGCACAATGTCTTCTGTGCTTGAAACGGCAAGTTCCAGAATTCAAAAGCAGCTTCAAGACGCCTAGGCAAATTATAGCTTAAAGTTCAGATTAAATTTCACCTGATTCTTCGGGAATACCGGTATAGAGTTCCGGCCATTGACGCTGCACGACCTGACTGTCAGATGATAAGGCATGGCAAGAACCGACCAATCTTGTTGGATTGTTACCTTTTTGAACATCACTTGATTTTATGGTACTTCCACCGAGCGACTGGAAGGCCGTCGTCGCCATTGCACCAAGTAGAAGCTCGGTAATGTGTGTGCAGCCTTTGCTTCTGCCAAAGCGCTCCAGGACATTTTTACGCCAGCCACTTTTAATCTGAAGC
>JABJOR010000576.1 GCA_018664265.1 Rhodospirillales bacterium | reverse complement strand
GTCGAGACCAAGAAAATTCTCGATCCCACCATCAAGCTTCATGCTACCTGCGTTCGTGTTCCTGTCTTTATTGGTCATGCAGAGGCTATCAATATCGAATGTGAAAAAGAAATCGACGAAGACACGGCTCGCAAGGCCCTGAAAAAAGCCCCCGGCGTTACGGTTGTCGACCACCGCGCCGATGAAGGTTATGTCACACCAGCAGAATGTGGTGGCGAAGACCCGGTCTATGTCAGCCGTGTGCGTTCTGATCCCACGGTAGAAAACGGACTTTCCCTGTGGTGTGTGTCCGATAACCTGCGCAAAGGGGCTGCCCTTAACACGGTTCAGATTGCTGAAGAACTGATCAAGAGCCTTTAAAACAAATCAAAGTCATCTATAGATTTTTTCATGTCTTCTCGTTTGAGAAACTCTGGCTCAATAAGTCGCCGCTCTTTCGCCTTTAATTCAGGGCCGGTTTTGCGGCGACGGTCAGGCCCGAAAAAATCATCGTCTTTAATAAAAGGGCGGGGCTTGGTGTGAACGGCTTCAAGACGTTTTTGCATCTGCCCCTGCGAAAAAGGCTTTGCCAGATATTCATTGACCCCGGCATCTCGCGCGGCGACAATTTGCGGATATTCCCAATTGGCTGCCATCATAATTACCGGCAATAATGGATCATTGCTTTTCGCGGATGCTCTCAAAAATTTGACGAGTTTCAATCCGGATTTATTATTTAAATCCCTTTCAATAATCATTGCGTCAAATTTGCCTGTGTTCGCAGCCTCCAAAGCTTTGGGAGCATCATTAACGAATTTTACATTTGAAATCCCAAGGGCATTCATGACAGTACGCATAACAATTCGAAATGCATCGTTATCGTCCGCTACCAGAATGTTCATACCCCCGATAGATGTTTTCTCTGCCATTGTTTTCAGAACCTAATAAAGTTAATTGCCCCACTTGGAATCGTTTTAAATGCGAGCTTAACCGTTAATTTTACTCAATCACATGAATACAATATAATGCAATTAATACTATGAGAAAAGAGGAAATTAGCAGCCAGTTGCTTTACTTCTTCCTGTAAATCACAGATGAGCAGAACAAGAGTCTTTAAAACAAGTCCATATCACCCGGTATTTTTTGTCGTCTATCAAGTTGGCCATCTTCGTTACCGTTGTTGCCATTCTTGCCACCGTCAAAATTGGGGCTGGCCTTACGGCGACGATCAGGCCCTGTGAAAGTACTTTCTTTGATAAACGGACGGGGATTATCAAGAATGGTGTTCAGGCACTTTTCAATTTCTTCCTGTGTAGCTGGCTTTGATATATATTCATTTACGCCTGCATTTTGTGCAGCAACAATTTCCGGATATTCCCAACTGGGCGCCATCATAATAATCGGCATTGATTGAACTTTGTTATTGGACGATCTGCGCAAGGCAATGACCAGCGGTAGCCCGGATTGCTCATTGAATTCTCTATCCATAAGAATCGCATCATAGGCACCTGTATTTGCAGCTTCTAAAGCCATAACTTCATCCCCTGCATACTTTACACTGGCAGCACCCAATGGATTTATGATCAAACGCAGGGCGTTTCGTGACGCGGCGGAGCCGTCCACAAGCAGAATACTCAAATCCTCGATTGAAGTTTTCTCGTCTGATATCACTGTCAGCATATGGTTTTAAGCTCTTTTGTTCCTGAAACATCAACTTAACGCACCCCATTATAGGAATACAATGCAAAACATTGCCCTAAATATAGCCCCAAATATTATCCAGTGTCTTGCCAGAAACCCCCTGCAGATTGTAGGTTTCGCGGGGCCTGAACATTTGCTATAGGTTCACGCCTGAAGAACACTGCAATAAAAAAATTGCAAGACCTACCATGAGGAGACACACCTGATGACAGCCAGAACAGCAAGACCGCGCCGAAGCGTCCTGTATATGCCGGGGTCCAACACTCGCGCCCTTGAAAAAGGAAAAACACTGCCGGCCGACGGCCTTATTCTTGATCTGGAAGACGCGGTTGCGCCCGATCAAAAAGAAGCTGCCAGAAACAATGTTTGTGAAGCTGTAAAAGCTGGCGGGTATGGCATGCGAGAGCTACTGATCCGGGTGAACAGCTTACAAACTCACTGGGGTTATGATGACATCGTGGCTGCGGCACAATCCGGAGCAGATGGTATAGTCCTGCCCAAGGCCGAAAGCGCCGATATCATCCGAATTTGCGAAAATATTCTGGTCGAAAACGGCGCACCCGATTCCATGGGGATCTGGTGCATGATCGAAACCCCGCGTGGTGTCTTGAGCGCTGAGCGCATGGCCATGTCCAGCCAGCGTCTTGCCGGGTTTGTTATGGGCACATCCGATCTGGCCAAGGATGTGTATGCGGCCCACACCCAGGACCGTCTGCCCATGCTCTACAGCCTGACGCATTGCCTGTTGGTCGCGCGCGCTTATGGCATCGCCATTCTTGATGGCGTCCATCTGGATTTGGCCGATGACGAGGGCTTCTTACAGTCCTGTCAGCAAGGCCTCGACCTTGGCTTTGACGGCAAAACTCTGATCCACCCAAAGACCATCGATGGTGCCAACGAAATATTTGCCCCCAGCGAAGATGAAATTGTGTGGAGCAAGCGCATTATCAAAGCCTTTGCAGATGCTCAGAAAGAAGGCCAGGGCGTTGTTGTGGTTGAAGGCAAGCTGGTGGAAGTCTTGCATGTGGAAGATGCCAAACGTACCGTTGCCCTTTTTGAGGCTATTGAAAGAATGAAAGAATCCTGATGACCACCAAAACGAACCCTGGCAATTTTTTTGAAGATTTCTTTATGGGTCAAGTGTTGTTGCATGCAACACCGCGTACCGTCACCGAAGGTGACGTCGCCCTGAACACAGCTCTGTATGGCACACGGTTTTCCCTGTCATCAGCAGACACCTTCGCACAATCCCTGGGATTTCCCGGAGCACCCCTTGATGACATGCTTTCGTTTCATGTGGTGTTCGGTAAAACCGTGCCTGATATCTCGTTAAATGCGGTTGCCAACCTGGGGTATGCTGATGGCCGTTTCCACACTCCGGTTTACCCGGGAGACACCTTAAGCACCACATCGGAAGTTATCGGTTTGAAAGAAAACTCCAATGGCAAAACCGGTGTTGTTTATGTTCGTTCGACAGGCATCAATCAACACGGCGAAACCGTTATCGATTTTGTACGCTGGGTCATGGTGCGTAAACGCGATGAACAAAGCCCGGCCCCCGAAACCATTGTGCCGGATCTTCCGGGTGGTGTCGCGCCAGAAAACCTGATCGTACCAAACGAACTTGATATCACCCAATACGATCTGACCGATGCTGGCAGCCCGCATTTATGGGAAGACTATCAGGCCGGGGAAAAGATCGATCACGTAGACGCCTTCACCATTGAAGAAGCCGAACACATGATGGCAACGCGGCTGTTCCAGAACACCGCTAAAGTGCATTTCAATCAACACTCTCAGAAAGATGATCGCTTCGGCCGCCGCCTTATCTATGGTGGGCACATAATTTCACTCGCCCGCTCCTTAAGCTTCAACGGCCTTGCCAACGCCCAGTGGATGTCTGCCATCAATGGCGGGCGCCACGTCGCCCCGACATTTGCCGGCGACACTATCTATGCCTGG
>JABJOR010000575.1 GCA_018664265.1 Rhodospirillales bacterium | reverse complement strand
TCTGCCAGGAGCCTGCAGCTCCTTTGGAGAGAACCTCAATGGTAGATTTCATATCGAGGCCCGCGCGCATGCCAAAGGCAATGCCCTCGGATAGGCCTTGAACCAATCCGGCGATGCAAATTTGGTTGACCATTTTGGCTAGCTGTCCGCTGCCAACCGGGCCGAGCAGTTGTTGCATGCGGGCATAACTATCAATGACTTTGATGGTTTTATCATAGGCGTCCTGTTTTCCACCGATCATCACGGTAAGTGCGCCATTTTCAGCGCCAGCTTGACCACCGGATACGGGGGCGTCGATAAAACCGATTGCTTTAGCATTGGCATCAGCTTCCATCTCGCGGGCGATTTCAGCAGAAGCCGTGGTGTGGTCGATTAAAACTGCACCAGAACTCATTCCCGCAAGAATTCCGTCATCACCGTACGTTACGCTGCGAATGTCATCATCATTGCCAACGCACATGCATACAATGTCGCATCCTTTGGCAGCTTCAGCCGGGGTTTCGGCGAAACTTCCACCATGCTCGGCAACCCATTTTTCAGCCTTTGCCGTGGTGCGGTTATAGACTGTAACGTCAAAGCCTGCCTTTTTCATGTGAGCTGCCATGGGGTAGCCCATGACGCCAAGGCCGATAAATGCTGTTTTCATAGTATTGGTTCCATATGTTTGGTTGTTGTATTCAAATTAGTCCCATAACAGGTTGCGCAGAGTCTGCCACGCCGCTTTGTCCGGTGCAATCATCAGATATCCGTCGGGCACACCCTGTGTCGCATCATAGTGGCTGGCATCTTCAAAAAAGCCATCGAAATACCCTGCTTCACGGGCAATCAGAACGCCCGGTGCATGATCCCAGGGTTTTAGATGAAAGGCATATTGCAGAAATTGCAATTTCCCCAACGCAAGATCCATGTATTCCCGTCCGCAGCAACGATAGCGCTGAACCTGCACGGGATGAGGATGCTCACCGGCATCAATAACCTCGCCAAGACGTTTGCCCATCTTGTTACCAAGCGAACCCTGTAGCTGATCTATGGCCTGCCCCGCTCCGGCTACAGTTAATCGTTTACCATCACACCAGGCCCCTTCCCCTGCGACTGCGTAACAGGTTTTCCTGGCAATGGGATCATAAATCCACCCGGCCTGAACCTTGCCTTGATTGAGGAACGCAACCATAACGGCGAAACAAGACTTACCCTTTGAGAAGTTCTTGGTGCCGTCGATTGGATCAATAATCCACACAGGACCTTGCGAGGCTGCAAGCTCCATAAGGGCTGGATCATCCGCAAAACTTTCTTCCCCCAAAACGGCTGATCCTGGCAAAACGTCCATGAAGCGGCGCGATAGCTCTTTCTCTGCAGCGATATCGGCTATAGTGACTAGCTCTCCCTGGCTTTTTTCGCGAATATCATCTTCGCCAAGGGCTTGAAACAGCGGCATGATTTCGCTGTCTGCGGTCTCGATGATGATCGTTGATATTGACTGTGTATTGATATCTGTTCCTGGAATTTTCATAAATGCAGCATACGCATTGAGAGCTTTCAAGACCAGCGCCTTGCAGGTGCAATAAGGAAGGTCCATATAGGTATTATGCCAGACGGAAGTGAAATAACAGAGATCAAGATTCTCAACGCTATAGGGCATATTCCTGCTAAACAATGGGATGCCTGCGCGAGAGATAGCAACCCGACAGTTAGCCACGCATTTCTATCGGCACTGGAAGATAGCGGGTCAGTCGGCGGCGACGCCGGGTGGTTGCCACAGCATCTTGCCGTATTTGACGAGAGTGGAATGCTGGCTGCAGCAGCACCGATGTACTTAAAAAGTCATTCTTATGGCGAATACGTATTTGATTGGGGCTGGGCCGATGCCTTTGAGCGCGCTGGTGGGCGGTACTATCCAAAGCTTCAATCGTCGGTTCCTTTTACACCCGTTACCGGACCGCGTCTGCTTGTTCGCCCGGGAGTGGATCAAAAATATGCCGATGCGCTAATCGGCGGAATGACGCAAGTCTGTGAACAGCTCGGCGTCTCCTCAATACATGTGACGTTTCCAACTGAGGTTGAGTGGCAGCGCTTCGGGGATCGCGGGTTTTTGCAAAGAACGGGAGAACAGTTTCATTGGCTGAATGACGGTTATACTTCATTCGATGATTTTCTATCGCGTCTGTCGTCGCGTAAGCGCAAAAATATCCGTAAGGAGCGCGAGAAAGTCTCAAAACTCGGCCTCAGGTTTGAAGCCCTGTCCGGGGCCGATTTAAATGAGCAATCCTGGGATGCTTTTTACGGGTTTTACTGCAATACCTCGGATCGCAAATGGGGGCAAACCTATCTAAGCCGTGAATTCTTCACCCTGCTTGGCGAGCGTATGGCGGAGCGCACCTTGTTGTTCATGGTTTATGAGGATGAGCACCCTGTTGCGGGTGCTCTTAACTTGGTAGGGCGTGATGCGCTGTATGGACGCAACTGGGGGTGCTCTGAACATCACAAATTTTTGCATTTTGAGTGTTGCTACTATCAGGCAATTGATTATGCCATAACCCATGGATTAAGTCGGGTTGAAGCAGGGGCACAAGGCCCGCACAAGCTGCAACGGGGCTATCTGCCAACGAAAACCTACAGTGCTCACTGGATACGAGACCGGGGGCTGCGCGATGCCATTGAACGCTACCTTGTCAGTGAACGTATCCAGATCGAAGATGAAATCGAAATCCTTACGGAACACTCGCCGTTTCGCAAACAAGTCTAGTTCGTGGTTTCCTGCTCTGAATTTTACTGTTGGCGATGACTGCGATCATGATGATTGAGCCACCAATGATCGTACGTGCTGTGGGAACCTCTGCCATGATCAGATAAGCCCAGATGGGCGCGAGGGGTGCATCCATTGCACTGAAGAGAGCTGTTTGCGCAGCGGGCAGATAGCGTGAGCCTGCAGCCAACGTAATCGAGGCTAGGGCAAACACTAGGCCAAAGGCAACCATATAAGGGATTTCCGAGAGCTGTGCCGCAAACGGGTCGCTGAAATATGCCGCTATGGGCAACAGGAATATTGAGCCCAGAACAGACGGGCCTGCGGCTGGCGTATTGGGGTATCGGCGGTAGATAATCATCATAACAGCCATGCATACGGTCATCCAAAGCGTCAGAAGATCACCTTGCAAGTTAACTTGGCCTATCGAATCCCCGACAATGATACCAACACCGCCAAGCGCCATCAGAGCGGCAAGAACAACGGTTTTTGTCGGGCGTTCATTAATGAGTATCCATGCAAACCCTGCTGTAACAAAGGGAGCCGCCGCATAGATCAAAGATACATTGGCAATCGTTGTCAGCTTAAACGCCGCAATATAGGCCGGGGTTCCTGTAACGTACGTAGCGACCACGGCCCAACCACTCCATCCCATTTTCAGGAACTCCCGCCGAAATGCGCCCCGCGCGATAATAAAAACGAGAGTCACAAGGGCAGCAAACACGCCGCGCCAGAAAACAATTGTCCAGCTATCAGCTGTTATCCCTTTAGTGAACAGGCCAGCCGTGCTGAATACCGTTGCGGACAGGAACACCAGCACAAGGCCTTTTGCTCTTGGTTCTAAATAAGACATACATGCTCCGTCAACGTTAAAATCAATGTTGATTACTCGACAGTAGCGGAACACTCCTGACAACGTGGTGTCAGGAGTGTTAATGTATGATGATTTCTTGAATTTGGGAGAAAACCATGCGCCGCCCTACTCGATTGTTTGAGATTATACAAATACTGCGCGCAGCAGAGTACCCCATGACGGCTGATCAGATTGCGGAAACTCTGGAAGTGTCGACCCGAACTATCTACCGTGATATTGCGGTGTTGCAATCCATGCGCACACCAATCGAAGGGGAAGCCGGAATTGGCTATGTCATGCGCGTCGGATACGATCTACCGCCGCTCAATTTTGATGTTGAAGAAATCGAGGCTTTATATGTGGGGTTGAGCTTGCTGGCAAGAACAGGTGATGCGGGATTAAAGAAAGCCGCTGCACGCATATCCCAAAAGATTGATGCACTGGGGGCTGATATGTCTGGCATTATGGTCTCGGACTGGGGGGCAAAGGAGCCTCCTGTTGTATCGGCGTCTGATCTGCGTGACACAATTCGCGCAGAGCAAAAACTCGCCTTTGTCTATACTGATGCAGAGGGCAAAAAGACTGAACGGGTTATCTTGCCAATCGGGATTACGTATTATGTGGAAGTGGTGACACTTCTGGCCTGGTGTGAATTGCGCAAGGATTTTCGTAATTTTCGTCTGGACCGTATCGTGTCTTGTGCATTTCTGGAAGATTATTTTTTGGGGCGTGGCGAGGGTTTGAGGGTGCAATGGGAGGCTGCTCAGTAGCCTACGATATACTGATTCATGTTTTGTTAACTCTGTTTTGCAAAAATAATAGGCATGAAAAAAGATGTTCTCTATATGCCGGGTATGATGGCGGTCTGTGCAATTCTGATTATTGCTGTTGTTGTCTTATTGATGTTGCGATTACCAGCCGAAGCGGCCAATGACCGCTGCGTTCGTTTGTCACGTGTGCAGGGCTTTGAGACACTGGTTAATACCTGTGATTCCTGCCGCAATGCCCAGATCATTCGGGATCGATCCGGGTTAGATCTGCCAACCATGCGATCCTTTCGCATAGACAGTCGTAAAACACAGGATCTTTTTTTTAAAGGCCAGGGAAGAACCCGGATTACGTCTGACGAGCCTTGCAACCTTGAAGCTGGAATAGATCAGGCTGAAAAACGCAAAGCTCAGGAATCTTCCAGAAAGTGTGTTAGTCCGGTTCAGACGGACCGTGGTATCGTTATGGTGAACGGATGTACGACATGCCGTAAAGTTATCGTTGAACGCCGATTTGCTGAGGGGGGCAAGAATTTCACGCCTTACGTCTTCGACGCCAAAGGTGTTATGGCGCTCGCAAGCGATGGCGCATTACAAGCCGTCATCATCGATGACAAGCCGTGTAACATCTGATTCTATTTGACAGGCAATTCTTTTATTCATTTGAAATTAAACGGTTTATAATCTTGCTTCATGCCTTTGAAGAAGGCTGAGAGTGCTATCATCCATTTGCAGGCAGCTTATTCCAACGCCGATGTTTTCATCATGGTGTACGATGCGCGATGGCACGTTGACGGCCACAATATTAGTAGGGAAATCATCCGATTTTTCACCGATCCCTTCAATGGTGAGAAGGCCGCCTACATTGAATTTGTGATGACCGGCATCAATCAGAAAACCGCCGTAGCTCCAGCTTAAAACACGAAAGATGCTGCTGTTAATAACAACAACAAGATCGGGCGATATATGTCGCGGATGTTCTCTTTTGTTTTCCATAGCCTGCCTACTTTCTGACAGTATGTAACCGCATCAGGTTTACGATTTCATTAAAGCTGGCACTTTCCCTTTGGGCCGCTTTACTGGCAATGACGTATCATCGTCTGAATAGGCGAAGGCAATTTTGCCATCCTCTATTTTGACCACAACCACGCCACCTTTGGCGAGCTTGCCAAAGAGCAGTTCTTCGGCCAATGGTTTCTTGATGTGTTCCTGGATGACGCGAGACAGTGGTCGTGCGCCAAAGGTTACATCGTAGCCTTTTTTAGCAAGCCACTCACGAGCCTCATCAGTGAGTTCTATAATCACGCTGCGATCTTCAAGTTGCGTTTCCAACTCGATGACAAATTTGTCAACAACGCGCGATACAACCTCTGGCGACAATGCAGAGAATCCGATAGTGGCATCCAGGCGATTGCGGAATTCCGGTGTAAACAGCTTCTCGATGGCTTCCTTGTCGTCTCCTATACGCGCTTCTCGCTCAAATCCCATGGGAGGTTTGGCCATGTCAGAGGCCCCGGCGTTGGTGGTCATGATGAGGATAACATTGCGGAAATCCACGCTCTTGCCATTATGATCGGTCAGTTTTCCATGATCCATGACCTGCAGCAAAATATTGAACAGATCCGGATGGGCTTTTTCTATTTCATCAAGTAACAAGACAACATGCGGATTTTGGTCTACTGCATCGGTTAGCAAACCACCCTGATCAAACCCAACATATCCTGGCGGGGCACCGATCAGGCGAGAGATGGAATGGCGTTCCATGTATTCCGACATATCAAAACGCACAAGCTCGATGCCAAGAATATTGGAGAGCTGACGGGCGACCTCGGTTTTACCAACGCCTGTTGGGCCTGAGAACAGGTACGAGCCAACAGGCTTGTCCGGTTCACGCAATCCTGCACGCGCCAGCTTGATAGCACCTGAAAGCTCGCCTATGGCCTTGTCTTGACCAAACACAACAGTTTGCAAGTCCCGTTCCAGGGTGCGCAGGGCTTCTCGGTCATCGCTGGATACAGTTTTAGGCGGAATGCGGGCAATCATGGCCACAACATTTTCCACGTCTTTCAATGTGACCGTCTTGCGCCGCTTGTTTGCAGGCAGCAACATGCGCGAGGCCCCGACTTCATCAATTACGTCGATGGCCTTGTCCGGCAGTTTGCGATCGGAAATATATCTTGAAGACAGTTCCACTGCGGCCTTGATGGCATCATTGGTGTAGCGAACTTTGTGGTGTTCTTCAAAATAAGGCTTCAGGCCCTTTAGAATCTTGATTGCGTCATCCACAGTTGGTTCGTGCACATCGATTTTCTGGAACCTGCGAACCAGTGCACGGTCTTTTTCAAAGTGGTTTCTGAATTCTTTATAGGTGGTTGAGCCCATGCAACGAAGGGTGCCTTTTTGCAAGGCAGGTTTTAGAATATTGGAGGCATCCATGGACCCGCCAGATGTCGCCCCTGCCCCGATAACAGTATGAATTTCATCAATGAAAAGAATGCTTTGTGGCGTTTCTTCAAGTTCTGACATGACGTTCTTCAGGCGCTCTTCGAAGTCGCCTCGATAACGTGTGCCTGCCAGCAACGCTCCCATATCCAGAGCGTAGATGGTGCTGTTGTGCAAAACTTCGGGAACGTCTTCTTCATGAATGCGCTTGGCCAGTCCTTCAGCAATGGCTGTCTTGCCGACGCCGGGGTCTCCGACATACAGAGGGTTGTTTTTGTTGCGACGGCACAGGACTTGAATAGTGCGGTCAACTTCCTTCTGGCGACCAATTAATGGATCGATGCGGCCTTCAGCGGCTTTGACATTCAGGTTTACGCAGTAGGCATCGAGAGCTTCCTTGCCTTGATGAATGATGTCTTC
>JABJOR010000057.1 GCA_018664265.1 Rhodospirillales bacterium | reverse complement strand
TCAAAAGCCAGTTGATCATTCCCTGAGAGGAACATCTTCATGGCTGCGGGCATGTGCAGAAACTGCACTAAAGAAGAAGCAGGATAACGCAGATGAATGAAATTAAAGAAGAATGGGCTATCCCGCCCGGCCATTCATCTCATGGCAGACTTGAGCGTGTACTGCGCCGTGGCGAATTTGCAATCACGGCAGAATTAAACCCGCCGGATTCTGCAAATCCTGAAGACGTTTATGAACGCGCAGCCATTTTTGATGACTGGGTCGATGCGATTAATGCTACAGATGGCTCCGGTGCCAATTGCCATATGTCGAGCGTCGCCATCTGTGCGTTGCTGACCCGTATGGGCTACGCCCCGGTTATGCAAATTTCCTGTCGTGACCATAATCGTATTGCCATACAGGGCAATGTTCTCGGCGCTGCTGCTATGGGTGTATCTAATATTATGTGCCTGACAGGTGATGGCGTTCAGGCAGGCGACCAACCCGGTGCCAAACCAGTCTTTGATCTTGATTGCATGTCCTTACTGGAAACCATCCGGTCCATGCGTGATGAAAAGAAATTCCTTTCCGGGCGTAAAATCACAAGCCCGCCTCAGGTGTTCTTGGGGGCTGCTATCAATCCTTTTGCACCACCCTATGATTTCCGTCCTCAACGACTGGCTAAAAAAATTGAAGCCGGTGCCCAGTTTGTTCAAAGTCAGTACTGCTTCGATATGGATATCCTCAATGAATACATGAAGCAGGTTCGCGATATGGGCTTACATGAAAAATGCTATATCCTGATCGGTGCCGGGCCGCTGGCTTCGGCAAAAACAGCGCGTTGGATCAGAACCAATGTTCCAGGCATTCATATTCCCGACAGCATCATCGACCGCCTGGAAGGCGCTAAAGATCAGAAGCTGGAAGGCAAGAAAATCTGCATTGAAATGATGCAGGCCGTTCGCGAAGTAGAAGGTGTTTCCGGCATTCATGTCATGGCCTATCGTCAGGAAGAATTCGTTGCGGAAATCGTTGAAGAATCAGGGGTTCTTAAAGGCCGTAAACCATGGTTGCGTGAGCCAAACCCAGGGGAACATGCTGTCGTTGAACGCATGGAAGAACTTACACAAATTACGGGGCAGGAGACCACTTGAAGCCAATTCATAACGCGGAGGGCGTTTCCGGGATTTGGAATGTCGTAATTTTGATTGCGAGACTGTCCGAAGGCCTCTAAAACCAAAGCCACATTATTTTTATGCAACCCACCATCCAATTAGGGGGATTATTATGACCGAGACTGTTGTCAGCTCAGCTACCAAAGAAATCGTTATTGGATTTGACCGTCCATTTTGCATTATCGGCGAACGTATCAACCCGACAGGCCGCAAACTGCTGGCCGCTGAAATGGCTGAAGGTGACTACAGCCGTGTTGAGGCCGATACCCTTGCACAGGTTGCAGCCGGTGCAACCATGCTGGATGTAAACGCAGGTATACCGCTTGCCGATGAACCTAAAATTCTTGCTGAAACCGTTCAGCTTGTACAGTCCCTGACGGATCTTCCACTGTCAATTGACTCGTCCATTGTTGCGGCCCTTGAAAGTGGCCTTTCCGTATACAAAGGCAAAGCACTGGTGAACTCCATCACCGGCGAAGACGATCGCATGGAAGAAGTCTTCCCATTGATTGCATAATATGGCGCTGCCGTTGTTGCAATTTCAAATGATGAAACCGGCATTTCAGAAGATCCGGATGTCCGCTTTGACGTTGCTAAAAAAATCGTTGAGCGCGCTGCTGATTATGGCATCAAGCCTTGCGACGTTGTTGTTGACCCACTGGTCATGCCTGTTTGTGCTCTCAATGATGCTGGCGTGCAGATCATGAAACTGATCCGTCGTCTGCGAGACGAGCTAAAAGTCAATACCACGTGTGGTGCTTCCAACTTCAGCTTTGGCCTGCCAAACCGTCATGGCCTGAACGCCGCATTCCTCAGCATGGCTATTCAAGAAGGCCTGACCTCGGCCATTATGAACCCGCTGCATGAACCTGAGTTGGCTGCTGTAAAAGGTGCTGATATCATCATGGGTAAAGATGCCAACTGCGCAAACTGGATTAAGAAATTCCGCGAACCAGCCCCCGAAGGGGAAGCTGGTGCCGCCGGGGGCCGCCGCGAAGGTCGCCGTCGTCGTCGCTCTGTATAAGTAACAATAAAGGAGGCCGATATTGGCTGATGACACATTGGAAGCGCTGGTCGTTTTCACACCATCCGGGAAGCGGGGACGCTTTTCGATCGGCACTCCATTATTAGATTGCGCCCGTTCATTAGGTGTTGATATTGACACCGTTTGCGGTG
>JABJOR010000574.1 GCA_018664265.1 Rhodospirillales bacterium | reverse complement strand
GCGGAACTTTGCCAATTTGCTCCCCTGGCGCAGCGAACGGCAAAAAGATTACTCAACGAAACCGAAGACATGATGCTCTCCGCTGCCATTCAGGCGGAAGGCCATTGTTACTCCAGGCTCCGCCAATCTGATGATTTCCGTGAAGGCGTCGAGGCTTTCCATGAAAAACGTCCACCAATATTCAAGGGGAAATAGCTGCTTTCCGCAGGTTGGCCGCTAGCGTTCGAATGCCAAAATAACCAAACGAAGAAAGGCGTGCTCGCAAGCACGCCTTTCTGTTTTCGCATTGGCTTTTCAATCAGTAGACATCTTCGCGTGTATTGAAGACGTTGAACTTTCCGGTTGGAGTTACTAATCGCTTATCTTTGATGACCTTTTTCAGTTTCCGGGTCTTGTCGTCGAGAACGACAATGGCCGACTCCTGATCTTTGCCATTCCATACGGAGAACCAAATTTCCGTACCGGCCTTGTTGTATTCACCCTGCACAACGCGGCGAACACCTTCACTGATGCCGGACATTTCACCAATTGGAATCACTTCGTAAGGTTTGTCCGGTTGCGTGATATCGAAGACCGCCACCGAGGAGGCAATCTCGGCTTCCGGGTTCAAGGGGCTATCGACCCAAAGATTTTTCGACTTCGGATGGGTCTTCAAGAACAAAGACCCGCCGCCTTGGGCTTCCAAGGACTGAACAACCTTCCAGGCATATTTCGGATGGCCTATGGGATCGGTGCCGATCAGCGCAACGGTTTCATCACCCAAGTGGCTGGTCGCCCAGACCGGGCCAAATTTGGGATGGATGAAGTTGGCGCCACGGCCCGGATGTGGGGTCGTGCCAATGCCGTCTTCTTCACGGATCAGCTTCACCAACTTGCCTTCTTTGGTATCGATCACACCAATGGTGTTACGCGCGTTGGCGGCAACCATGAAGTAGCGCCCCGTTGAATCGAGACCGCCGTCATGCAGAAACCGTTCGGCGTTGATGGTGGTGATCTTGAGGTTTTCTAGATCGGAATAATTGACCATTAAAATCTTCCCGGTCTCCTTGACGTTGACGACGAATTCCGGTCGGAAATGCGAGCCGACGATGGCGGCAACGCGCGGTTCTGGATGGTATTCCTGGGTATCCACCGTCATACCCCGGGTCGAAACGATCTTCAGGGGTTTCAGGGTGGCGCCATCCATGATCACAAACTGCGGTGGCCAGTATGCGCCACCGATTGCGTATTTATCCTTATAGCCTTTGGCCTTTGAGGTCTCAACGGAACGCGCTTCCATGCCGATCTTAACGGAAGCCACTGTCGCTGGGCTCTTCATCCAGAGATCGATCATGTTGATCAGGGCATCGCGGCCGATGACCATCAGATAGCGACCGCTCGCGGAAATGCGGCTGATATGAACCGCATATCCTGTTTTGATGATGGTTTTGATTTCATAGGTATTGCCGTCGATGAGCGCAATCTCACCCGCGTCGCGAAGCGTTACTGAGAACAGGTTGTCTATGTCCCAGTCGTTCATTTTCTTTGTCGGTCGTTTCCCCGGCGGCACGATGACCTTCCAACTGGCCTGCATTTCTTTCATACCGAATTCCGGTGGTATCGGCGGCTCATTTAGGAGATAGCGGCTCATCAAATCAATTTCGGCCTCTGAGAGGGCGCCTGATGTGCCCCAGTTCGGCATGCCGCCGGGTGAGCCATAATTGATGAAGCTCTTGATGTAATCGAAGCCGAGTTCCTTGGTTTCCTTTGTGGTCAGGGGCTTCCCCGTTGCGCCCTTGCGCAGCACACCGTGGCAACCGGCACAGCGTTGGAAGTAAATCTTATTGGCTTTCGTGAATTCCGCTTTGGTAAGCACAGGCACGCCGGGCTTGGCCCCTGGCTGCTCGACTCCCTTCAAAACATCTAGACTTGGTTTGTACTGTTGGCCCGGCGTCGTCTTATGTTTTTTCAGATTATCCGTCTTTGAATCCGCAACGACGGGGCCTGTTAGCGCGGCTGCAACAATGCCCGCCAGAAGCCAGAAGCCATGACGTCCAAAAGTATGTACCATCATTATTTCCTCCCAATGGCCTTTTGTGACAAAAGAATTGCCCCGCGAATCGAAGCTATCTGTGCCCTTTCACACTGGGCATGAAACCATGCTGGTTGGGAGACACTATTGACAATTATCAAGGCTGACAGGCTAACCCGGCCATAATGATAGGAACCTTTGGTGTTGATTAGGCATTCTGATTGGCAGCCAACATGGTCACACATTAAAAGATTAAGGGTTTCCGCATGAATCCAGCGCGATCCCTGGGCATTGTTATTGTTACCTCTTTGCTGATGCTCGTCTCCATTGCTGGGGCGGGTGCAGCGGCACTTGAACAACTGCTCACGCCGCAACGCCTGAACATAGTCTTTCCCGGCGCAGACCATGTCGGCAAAGTCGATGGCGCACCACCGGCGGCCCCGGTATTTCGCGAAAATAAGTTGGTCGGTTATGTCTTCCTGACCTGGGATGTGGTCAAGTCAGGCGGATATTCGGGCAAGCCGG
>JABJOR010000056.1 GCA_018664265.1 Rhodospirillales bacterium | reverse complement strand
GGTCACCAGACCCTCTCGACTTTGTGACTGTGACCGATCTTCCAACACATTGCCCTGAATATACCATTTGCCAAATGTACCATCGTGCAAAGACTGCATCTTTACGACCTTCAAATCTTCTCTTGATGCAGGTCCCGCTTTGTAAAAATTGTTCACCACATTAATGCTGTGTGGGCGGCCATCCAGCGTACGATGTTCCCAATTGAAAATCACATTGTTGCGAAAATCCAGATTAATACTTGGATCTTTCATGTTCCCACCAGCAATGCTGGGGTTACGCCCTGCATTGTTTGCAAATAGATTGTGATGGTAAGAGGTGTTCACACCACCAAGCGATGCGGCAAACCCATGACCTTTGCGCACTTTAGAGTCGTGTAGAGATTCTGAGATCAAGCTCCATTGAATCGTAATGTTCTTTGTCCCATGATAGGTATTGACCGCCTCATCCAGCGTCCAACTGACCGAACAATGATCGACGATGACATTCTCCGCATCGCGCACCCCAATACCATCGACCTTCCTTCCTGCTTTATCTCCGAGCCGAACACGCAGATAGCGGATCACCGCATCGTTTGCCGAAATGATTAATGTGTAATCTCGCAAGCAGATCCCTTCTCCAGGTGCGGTTTGTCCTGCAATCGTAATACGCGGATGAACAATTCGCAAATCTGATTGCAACGTAATCGTACCCGAGATTTTGAAGATAACAATCCTTGGAAACTGCGCATCAATTGCGGCCCTTAAACTACCAAGTCCACTGTCATTGAGGTTGGTCACAAATAGAACCTTACCCCCGCGACCTCCTTGCGTAAATCGTCCATAGCCCTCTGCACCCGGAAATGCTAATTGTTGTGCTTCAATAAACGTTGCAGACAAAACAACAGCGATAATTACAGACAAACCGCATCGTATCATATTTCCCTCTTTAATTTGGTTTTACGCTTTCAACTTGCTTGACAACAGCTCTTATACATGATTGATTATTTATAATATCGTGATTTTTTGTGTAAAAATCCAGCGACTCTCTCAGAGAAATGGACGTGCCTTAAGGCTGGTGCCCAAAGTAGAAAGAACCCTGCATCTGGGCAAGCCCTTTTGTTGGGCGTCAGCTTATTGAAGCGCCAAATTATTTTACCTAGGGATCTCTTATGAAACCAAATATTGTATTTGCCTTTGCCGACGATTGGGGGCGTTATGCCAGTGCGTATGAAAAATTTGAAGGCCCCAATTCGCTTAATGCGCTGATTGATACGCCCAACTTTGATCGCATTGCAAATGAAGGGGCTATTTTTACGAATACCTTTGTGCCCGCACCGAGCTGTACGCCATGTCGCAGTTCGATTCTGTCTGGACAGTATTTTTGGCAAACTGGCATGGGTGCCATCACTGATTGCGCACAGTGGGACGAATCGATCCCCTCCTATCCGCTGGAGCTTGAAAAAGCCGGTTATCACATCGGTTATACTTACAAGGTCTGGGCACCCGGCGAAACTCGAAACGCACCCTATGGCGCTGATCGCACGGCCTATGAACCTGCGGGTAGACAATTTGGTCAGTTCTCTTTTCGTGCAACCGAACGTGCTGCCGAAGTGGGTGTGGAAGCTGCCAAAGAGGAGTTGTTCGATGAGACGCGTCAAAATTTTGACGCATTCATTGCCGCAAGACCTGAAGGCGCACCTTTTTGTTATTGGTGGGGGCCAACAAACACACATCGAAAGTGGCAGAGAGGGTCAGGCAAAAAATTGTGGGGGCTCGAACCGGGTGATCTGAAAGGTCGGTTGCCAGAGTTTCTGCCAGATGCCCATGACATTCGAGAAGATGTTGCGGATTATCTCGGTGAATGTATGGCCGTCGATGGTGGACTTGGTGTGATCCTTGAACGTCTCGAAGCAATTGGCGAACTCGATAACACGCTCATCGTTGTCAGCGGCGATCATGGCATCCCTGGTTTTCCACGTGGCAAATGCAACCTCTATGATATTGGCTGTGAGGTTGCTTTGGCCGCGCGGTGGCCAGAACGAATCAAACCCGGTCGCGTGGTTGAGGACTTTGTCAATTTGATGGATCTTGGCCCAACCTTTATGGAGGCCGCTGATGTTGCAGTTCCCGCCACCATGTCCGGAAAGAGCCTGCTGCCGGTGTTCGAGAGTGCTGCCAGTGGTCAGATTGATCCTGATCGCACATTTGTCGTAACCGGTCGCGAACGACACGTTTCCGTTGCCCGTGAAGGCAACTTGCCTTATCCTCAACGCGCCATCCGCACAAAAGACTTTCTTTATATCTACAATTTTGAACCCGACCGTTGGCCTGCTGGAGACCCGCACGGGCTCGACGACCCCAATGCCACACCGCCACCATTTGAAGTCTTGGAGCATGACGTCTACTTCGCGTATCCCGACATAGATGCCAGTCCGACCAAGGCCTGGATGATCTATCACCGTGCAGAGGCTGAGGTTCAGAACGCCTTCGATCTTGGTTTTGGCAAGCGACCTCAGGAAGAACTCTACGACCTTCGTGCCGATCCGCACTATATGAACAACCTTGCAGGTGATGTGGCATACACGGCCCCAAAACAGGAACTGCACGAACGATTGATGGCACTCCTTCGCGAGCAAAAAGATCCACGTGTTGTAGAAGAACCCTGCCGGTTTGAGCAAGATCCTTACAGGGGTAGAGATCCCAGACTTGAAGAGATACAAAGAAAAGGACGGCAATCTGTCTGATATCGGATCACATCATTGCACCGTTGAGGCATTCCGGAAGCTTGTTTGTGATTTGCAAAAGTGCAGATGATGTCGCCTACCTAAATATCAAAAAAACGAAAAAGCCCACAAGTAACTCTTGTGGGCTTTTTTGGGTGCATGAGGTGGGGCTCCGTTTTAAGGTTAAAATCCGATTACGTGCTTTACGCTGATTGGCGCGGTTGTGTTCAGGTTAGGTCTCGAAGACCGTCGCGGCAATAGTGCGAACGGCCTCGCTCCAGTCATCCCAGAGTCCCGGACCCTCTGGACGGGGTTCTGGCGGTGGGGCGGGCGGTTCGAGTTCAAGTTCGTGGAGCTTCCTTACGTTAGGAGGGGGCGATGGGCGCGGTCCTTTGACATAACGGTTGTTGTATGTTCTGTCATACACGGATTTTTTGTAGGCATCGTAAAGAATCATC
>JABJOR010000573.1 GCA_018664265.1 Rhodospirillales bacterium | reverse complement strand
GGAGTGAAGTCCTTGAAGAAACAGCACTTCCCGAGCGCCCTAAAAAACAGAAGAAAAGCCTTCTTGGAATGATCAAAAAAGAAAAACCTGCTGGCACAAAAGGTAAAGTTTTGACTGTTAAGGAATGGGAACAAGAAACCAAAAGAATTAAAAAATCAAACGCTAAAGCAAAAGCTGTCTGGGCAGACATTGCAAAACAATCAGATTTATATCTGCCCCCTGAGAAAGTTGAAGAACGTCTTGTTAAAAGTATGATGGAGCCAGGAATCAGTGACATCAAACTTCTAATTGATGCATTTCGGCAGGTCGCAATTCAGAGCGGAGATATCTATCTGGTCTTCGACAAACACCAAAACAACCCAAACCTTGACCTGGCCCTTTTAGCCGTTTCCTACCAACAACATGAGCACTTCTTGGGTAGCAATTCTCTTCTCAAGAAGGTTTTAAAGAGTCAAAAAGCAGCAGAGAAGGCCAAAAACTTCCCATTGATATCAAAATATCTACCCGATTACGTTTAACTTGTAGTATTAATTCAGAATTTCCCAACTCATACAGATTAAGACGTTTGCATAAAGCTGAGCGGATCACTTGTTATATCGCCTCCGGCGTGGGACAGGGCCTCAAAGAACAAGCCGAACAGTTCCGACTGGGATGATATTTCCAACTTGGCGTAGATGCTTTTCATATGATTGCGCACTGTTCCGGGTGAAATATCAAGCAAGCGAGCGATGGACTTGGCTGAATGTCCTTTCAGCAGGAAATGTGCTATTTCGCTTTCCCGATCTGTTAACACAGACGTGCCAAACATTCTGAAAGCTTGAGTCATACGCACATGAAAATCTATGTTAAAGCGATCTGAAGACTGGATTTCAGGGCGCATGCGATCCCATACCCTTCCCATAACAGCTTTTACCAATGGTACCATTTGATTGAGCGTACGCATTTCAGAGCTTAAAAATCGAACACCTTTCCCACGCCTGGTAATGGAAACATGAGCAGCAGTCTCATCATCTACCGGCAATATGAAAGCCACTTCATTGCCCGGCCCCCAAGGCGCATAATACTGTTGAAAGAAATCGGTGGATTTAAAATCCGAGGGTGCCAGATCACGCATGGCATGACACCCGGGCTCAATGGTATTTTCAATATATGCATTATAGAAAGGATCAAGAAGATAGGGACCCTCTACGTAATTTTCGCGATCCGTATCAGAATAGCTGTAAGCAATCTCTATCGGTGGCGCTTCACGCCTATAAAAAGCAACGTACCATAATTCAAAGGGAACAATATCGGCGATACCGTCAAGCATGGACGACAGAGCAGCAGGCGTATCTATGCCTGAAATCACATTCCCGACGTGCTGGTTCCATTTTTCAAAATTAAAGGTTTTTTGCATTCCCACCCCAATTGTCCATAAATTTATTCATCTGGAGCCAAAGAATTCTGAAAATCCGGATCATCAACATACAATCCACAGTTTTCCGGCATGATATCAAGACGATTGCACAGAGTAACGATCTCTATCTGGTCAGCAAGAGACCTTTCTGCATTTGCCTCACTTATAGCCAGGCAAACCCTGACCAGCAATTCCCGTGCTTCCTTGTCCGGAGCTCCGATTACAAGAGCGTCCCACGCAGTGGCATGGCCGCTTTCTGAATCCTCTAAAATGGCATCGGTAAAATCGTTGAATATATTAATCCCTTCATGAGGATCAAATATTTTCAATTTTTCAAGAGTTTCGAGAACTTGGTCCAGTCGAACTCGTTGTGCAAACGAAACATCACCATCGGCGCTGGCGACCATGGCACTTGCTGCCATAACCGACCTTAGAAAAGGCCAATTACGTTGCTTGCTCAGGTGATCCTGAAAGTCATGAATAAGTGAGTTTAAAAATCGCATGCCATTAATTTACAGGAATCTTGCGTTTTCTGATAGCCAATTGTTTTAGGGCTAAATAAACGACCAAATCAAATCTTCAGGCGCTGTACAGTAAGCGGTTCATGGCGGCCTTTGACGTGAATAGTTTCAATAGCGTCAAATTCAGAATCAGCTAATTCTTGTGCCGCAACAATTTCACCAGCTTTGGCTTCAGAACACAAACGGGACGCAATATTTACCGCGTCCCCGATTACAGTAAAATCACGTCTGTTTTCCGGACCAATGGCCCCTGAAATAACTTCTCCGCAGTAAACACCAATCCCGATCTGTCGAGGATAGTTACCAAGCTTAACCGCACCAAGAATATCACGCGCTGCTAAAATAGCCTGATTGCCACCATCATCACCTTCGAAACGAACAAGTAATGCATCACCTATCATCTTATCAACATCCCCTCCGTATCGCGTGACGATTTCTACTTGTAAGGACATAAGATCATTTAAAAACCCAACCACATTTTCTGGAGAGTTTTCTTCTGCATAACTTGTAAAGCTTCGGATATCAGAAAATAACAGTGTCGTCGTTAATTTGAGTGAAGGTATAACACCGGAAGTGTCTGTATTCTTTGCAGCGCTGACAGCCGTATCAGATACAAAGCTCTCAATCCTTCGTCTTAGATCATTTAACGCATTCGTACGTATCGTAATATCATTTTGAGCGCGGCTCACCAATCCATACAACGCAAATGCAAGAGCAGCCAGTAAGGCACCTGGTATCGCTAATGTTGGCACTGCTGCCTTGATCAAGACAGCATCCAGAAACCCAATAGGTTCATAAAGCTCAAACACGGCTCTTAACTGCCCATTATCCTCAAACACTGGAACGTACAGCTCGTATTGCTGTGAGCCATCTGCATTAATCTTTGTTGCAACATCTGGATTCTCAGTTCCAATGACAGAACGAAGAGCAGAGCCATTTTCCTGTGTTCCAATCTCATCAAGGTGCGTAGCGAACAGCACTTTACGATTCAAATCATAGACTTTAAGTTCTTGCAGCTTTTGTTCGCGCACTTCCTTGGAAAATGCAGTAATCAAGTTATCGGCGGAAGCTTTTAAATCATTTATCGAATGGCCGGACATAAACTTTTCCCAAGCTTCCGGTGCATCCGAAGAAACGGCCCGCGCAATAGTCTGGGCGCGGCGTTGTGCAAGATCCAGATAGATCGTCTCTGTCACATGTCGGGCTGTGTACCCTACCAAAAACAATAAAACCCCTATAAACCCCAAAAAAGCCGGGATAAACCGCCTGACAAATAATCTTTTCAGAGGGAAAGGGTGTTCGGATGGATTATCAGCCATAAAAAATCTTCTCCTAAATACCGCTGCCCATTTCAATGGCACCAGTAAGATGTTCTATCATTTCCAGCAGGGAATGCAATTTGGTATCGACGCTGCCAACCTGTTCCAAATGGCGCACTGTATTCATAAGATAATCCCGGTTCAAACCCGCAACACCTTCGGCATCCATGATCAGCTTTGCGGCCTGTGAAATTTCCATTTCACCTGCATAATTTGCATGGTTAAAATCAGCAACAAATGTATAGGCCGTTACACGCCTGGAGGTCTCTGGCATTTCTCCCTCAAGAGAGATTTCAAGAAGTTTTGGCGTATAAGCATAACCAATCAATTCACGTTCATCCAGATAGGCGACGACCTCGCGGGCGCTTTCCTGCGTTACCCGGAAAGCAACACCAAGACAGTTTTCACCCTGATCTAGCCCAAGAACAAGACCCGGCGTTTCAGGTGTTCCACGGTGATGGTGGGAATACAGGCAAAAAGCCCTGTGATAGCCTTGCAAAGTTGCCGAATGGCGCTCGACATACTCAAAGCCGGGCCTCCACATCAACGAGCCATAGCCAAAAATCCATAGTCCGTGTTGATCTATCGAATGATTTTTAAAAACAGGGGGGTAGTCTTCCACTGATCGGGAATTCCTTACGATAAACAGCCTATTGTACTAAGGCCATATCCTGATATGTTTCGTCCATGATGACAAACATTCTCAATACATATAACGTCCGCCATATCCACAGTCCTGAAGCCGATGAAGCAGGCCTGTACATCAATAGCCCCGGTGCCGTTTTGCCACCATCCAGCTTTGATGATGCCATGCAGGAAATTTCCACATGGCCCGGATATTCACCTACACCTTTGGTAGACCTGAAAGGCCTTGCTCAAGAGTTAGAGATTGCCTCACTGCATATGAAATATGAAGCGCCTCGATTTGGCTTGGGCAGTTTCAAGGCTTTGGGCGGAGCTTACGCTGTCAGCTTGTTTTTGCGAGACATCATCAAGCAGGAAACAGGAAAATCAGTCACAACGGATAACTTGATGAGTGGAGAGTTTTCCACCATCACCAGCGCCCTGACAGTTTGCAGCGCAACAGATGGCAACCATGGTCGCTCCGTTGCCTGGGGCGCGCAAATGTTTGGCTGCAAATGCACGATCTACGTTCCCCATCATGCCAGTCAGGGTCGAATTGACGCTATCGCCAGTTATGGTGCAGACGTCATTGTCCATGATGACAACTACGACGAAACCGTCAGACATTGCGCCAAAGAGGCTGAGGAAAATGGCTGGACAGTCATTTCCGATACATCCTACGAAGGCTATCAGGATATTCCCCTAAACGTCATGGCTGGCTATACGGTCCTGACCAATGAAATTAAAAATCAAATCGGAGATGACCCACGTCCCACCCATGTCATTGTTCAAGGTGGCGTCGGTGGATTTGCAACGGGTGTTGTTGCCCCGCTTTGGCATTGGTGGGGGGAAGACAGGCCAAGATTTATTTTTATTTGCCCCGACAATGTTCCAGCCATGTACCTCAGCGCAAAAGCCAAGCGCTCGGAAGTCGTGGATGGTGACCTCGACACCGTCATGGCTTGTTTGTCCTGTGGCGAATTATCCGCTCTGGCATGGAAGCTTCTCCGCGAAGTCATCAATGACACCATAGCCCTTCCGGATCAGGCTGCTATAGACACCATGAAGCTGCTTGCTGAGGGTGTTGGCGGTGACAAACCTGTGGTTGTAGGTGAGTCCGGCAGCGCAGGTGTTGCAGGATTGATTGCTGCTTGCGGCAATGACACGCTCCGCTCAAACCTTGGACTTGATGAGCACAGCCGCGTTCTGACCATTTGCACGGAAGGTGCAACAGATCCGTTTCTGTATGAAGAGCTGGTTGGGAAAAGCCCCGAGCAGGTTATTAACGGCCAGTCATAATGGGCATGTCACAATGAGCACGGGAAATCTTCGCATAAATCTACCCCGGTTGTTGCGTTCTATCGCACAGTTGGCAGAAATTGGAAGCATTGAAGGGGGCGGCGTTAATCGATTGGCGCTTACCGATGAAGACCGCGATGCCCGTGATCGAGTTGTCTCATGGATGCGCGAAGCAGGGCTAGACATCACTATAGATCAGGTTGGGAATGTCATTGGCACGCGCAAGGGAAATCAAGACAGTAATGCGCCGGTTCTTATTGGCTCACATATTGATACGGTAGCCCGGGGCGGTCGCTATGATGGCACACTCGGTGTGTTGGCCGGGCTTGAAGTTATTCATTGCCTGAATGATGCGGTCATTGAAACAGAACATCCGATTGCTGTGGGCTTCTTCACCAATGAAGAAGGTGTTCGTTTTCAACCCGACATGATGGGCTCCATGGTTCACCAAGGCCATCTGCCAGTAGATGAGATGCTCCTGTCCACAGACCGGGATGGCAATCACTTTCAAAGCGAGCTTGAGCGTATAGGCTACAACGGAGCCGTTGCTATCGATACTATGCGAGCACTGGCCTTTCTGGAGTTGCATGTAGAACAAGGCCCCGTCCTGGAGCGTGAAGACATCAGCATCGGAGCCGTTCAAGGGG
>JABJOR010000572.1 GCA_018664265.1 Rhodospirillales bacterium | reverse complement strand
TGAAGAAACAACATCACTAAGGCGCTATCTGTTCCATGAACGTGGTTTCAATGTTGAAGCCATTGGCCGTGATGCAAGCTGGATTGCACAGCAATCCGGATTCAAAATCAATGCACGTGCCAAGGTTCTGGTTGCTCCCATCACAAAGATTGGTGTTGACGAAAATTTATCCCGCGAAAAATTATGCCCGGTTCTTGGCTACTACGTTGCCAACAGCAAGTCCCAGGCCATTGCCCAGGCTCGTGGCCTGTTGAAAATGGCGGGGGCAGGTCATTCGGCTTCCATCCACAGCAAGGACCCACAAACGGCAATCGATTACGCTTCAGCCGTTGAGTCTTACCGCGTTGTTGTAAACGCGCCGTGCAGTCAGGGGGCCGCTGGTTTTGCAACAAACCTGTTACCATCCTTCACAATTGGTACTGGGTTCTTTGGACGCAGTTCGATTGGCGAAAATATTGGACCACAACACCTGCTGCACTGGACAAGAATTGCTTACAACAGCGATCCTTCCGAAATCATGGGTGATTATTCATCAACCCAGGTTTCCTATAAAGGACCACTTGTAAAAGCACCTGCTGACGGGGTTCACGATTATGGCGGTCACGCTCTTGACGCTCCGCAAAAATCGACATCCCTTTCCCGAAGCAATATGACAAGCAGGGCAGGTAAATCATCAGAAGACCAGATGCGTGATGATATTCGAAGAATTATTGTTGAAGAACTTCAAGCGGCGTTAAAGGCATAAAAATGGCAGAACTAAGATCCTTTATTTTTATAGATCAACTCCAGCCGCAAACGCTGTCCTATATGGCAAGCTGGATGCGTGGAACGTTGCCACGCTCTAACATGGCAGCGCAGATTATCGAAGTCGCTCCGGGACTGGATATTGAGTCCCTGACTGATATCGCCCTCAAACATGCAAATGTTGGAGGTGGCATGCTGGTCGTGGAACGTCAGTTTGGGTATCTGGAATTTCACTCACGCTCAACATCCGAAGTTAAAGCTTCAGCAGATGCTGTTCTGGATGCTTTGGGTGCACGCCCGGAAGATGCTCTTAAGCCTAAAATCATGGCATCAGAAATCATCACCAAGATCGACAGCCAGCATGCATTTTTAATAAACCGCAACAAGCTTGGTTCCATGTTGATTGAAGGTGAATCGCTCTTTGTTCTTGAAATTCAGCCAGCATCCTACGCGATTCTGGCTTGTAACGAAGCTGAAAAGGCTGCGAACATTAAAGTGATTGATTACCGTATGATCGGTGCAAATGGCCGTCTGTATCTGGCTGGTGATGAAGCCGAAGTTCGAAATGCGCGTGAAGCGGCTCTCGAGGCATTGCGCGATCTTGGTGCGAATTAGGAGACCAGGGTGGAAAGTACTGAAATACGTTCTTTAATCCGTTCCATCCTCTCAGAGGAACTGGGAAAGGTTAAGGCAAAAAAAACATCCTCGCCAAAAGCGAAGAGTGAAAACGTTAGAATTACAAACGATCAGGAGTTAACAGCCTTTACGAAACGCGTAGCCGCGCTTTGCAAGAGTGAGCAAAACCGGAACGATATTGAAACCGGACAATGGTCATTCTCTTTGAATAGCGTCTCTTCGCCACAGATGCATGGAAGCATGCAATCGCCAGCGCAAGGGGCTCGCTCTGAACGGTCTGCCCAGTTTGAAAAAGGGTTCATAAACGAACGTCAGATTGATGCACTCAGTGAAGACACAACGATTGTAGTCATTAATAAAGCTGTACGATTTACACCCTTGGCCAAAGACAGATTGCGTCAACGAGGGATTAGAATTGAAAGGAAAGCGTCATGATCAGAGGACGTGTTAAGGGCCGTTGTTGGGCCACAAAACGAATTGACGATATGCCCCAGGGCGCTTTGCTGGATGTAGAACTGGAAAACGGTTCGCACATTATTGCCTTCGACCCACTGGGGTGTGGTGATGGTGAACAGGTCCTGATTACACAAGGTTCTGTTGCGGCGGGATATTTTAAATCAATCAAGGCACCAATTGATGCCTTGATTATCGGATCACTAGACGAAGAAAGTACAGGGAAAAAATAATAAGTTCCCCTGTATGGAAAACGAACAACTTTAAACGTTTTAAATGGAGAAAAGACTATGGCAAATCAGGCAATTGGAATGATTGAAACCAAAGGATATGTTGCAGCCCTGGCTGCTGCGGATGCAATGGTTAAAGCAGCAAATGTAACCATCATCGGTCGCGAAGAAGTTGGTGACGGCCTCGTCGCTGTTGTAATCAACGGTGACGTTGGTGCTGTAAAAGCTGCCACAGAAGCTGGCGTAGAAACTGTCAGTCAGGTTGGCGAGCTGGTTTCCGTGCACGTAATTCCACGTCCACATGCAGATCTCGGCAAACACTTTGCGGCCGCAATTTCTAAATAATAAAGACTATTTGAAATTGGAGGTTGGCATAAAATGATGCCAGCCAGTGCAGACAGAATGAATAATTCCATTCGTAAACCTGACGGGGAAACGGAATGACTGAGTTACGTGTGTATCTTCCTATTGAAGATTTGCAGCCGCAGTTTGCGGCTTATATGAGCACGCCAACACGCGCAAGGGGCTACCCGCCGTTTGCCGGAGAGCATAGCCTGATTATTGAGGTGGCTCCGGCACTGTCAATTCACAGGATTGTGGATCTGGCGCTTAAGGCCTCCCCCGATATGGAGCCCGGCATTCTGTTCACTGAGCGTCAGTTTGGACTGTTAGAGCTTCATTCAAAGGATAAGGATGAGGTCCTTGAAACAGGTCAAGCGATCCTGAAGGGTATAGACGCCAAGGAAACCGACCAACTCAAACCTGTGACTTTATACACGGACATCATTGGAGACATTGCCGATCAGCATGCCATTATTCTCAATCGCATGCGCAATGCGTCAATGATCCTGCCCGGGCAATCCCTGCTGCTCTATGAAATGGCTCCTGCGTTGTTTGCCGCTGTTGCTGCCAATGAAGCTGAAAAGGCAGCGCCCGGAATTACCGTTGTGGACATTCAGATGATGGGTGCCTCCGGGCGCATATTTATGGCAGG
>JABJOR010000571.1 GCA_018664265.1 Rhodospirillales bacterium | reverse complement strand
GGGTACTCTTCAGCTCGGTGGTGACGACACAGCTGCTGATGTCATGAACGTTAGTTCTTGGGGTGTTGCTGCTAATCCTGTTAACTCCGGTACATGGTCTGCCTATGTTGGTGCAACCGCGAGTGGTTCTGTTCCAGTTTGGGCAAACGGTTTTATGGCAACCGCAGGTAGCTTGATTGGTGACGCAGCCAGCATCAAATATTATTCACCTGACATGAGCGGTTTCTCTTTTGGTGTGTCTTATGCTCCAAACACCGATGGAAATACCGATGACCAAGGTGCTGATACTGGTTTTAACAACGTCTTCTCTGCTGCTCTGAAATACAGCGGCGAAATGGATGCTGTTTCTATCACAGCTGGTGCTGGTGTTGATCATGCTGCTTCACCGAACGTCGTTGGTGCTACTACCGGTGGTGACGATTCTGTTTCAAAATATAATGCTGGTATCTCACTTGGCATGGGCGGCTTCGGCGCCGGTATCTCATACCAGGGTCTTGATTACAAAACCTCTGCAACAGCCAAGGTTGATAACTGGACCGTTGCAACAGATCTGAGCTATAGCGTTGGCCAGCACTCTGTCAGTATTGCTTATGTACATGGTGAAACCAACACAGGTACAAATGCCAACGATCGTGATGGCGATGCATACCAGCTCGGTTACAACATGGATCTGGGTTCCGGCGTATACTGGAATGCTGCAGTCAGCAAATTCAAAATTGAAGACAACGCAGCTGGAAACACAACCGGCACCGAAGCAGATTTCACTGCTTTCGAAACTGGTGTTGGCGTATCCTTCTAAGGGTATCTGACTTACCTGTTACAAGGTATGTTAAAGGGGGCGGTTTACCGCCCCCTTTTTCGTGCTTAATCACCTTGTTTTATTAAGAAGGTCCTCCAGAAAATTCAAATATTCTGGTTGCACGATATATGTGGACAATCTATTTTTATGGCTAAATTAATTGAATGACATATGTGGAACTGCAAGAGCAATGCAACAGAAAGAAATATCGGCTGATTTATGAAGAATATAATTTGGCTTGCGTCATACCCGAAATCTGGCAACACATGGTTACGAGCATTTTTAACAAGTTACCTTGATGGTGCAAAAGAACCACTTCTTCTGGACCGACTTACTCGATTCTCAGCAGCTGATGCCAGCTTTGTTCCATATGCGGCCATACTAGGATATTCTATAGAAGGGTATTCATCAATCGATTTACAGCCCTATCGAAAAAAAGCGCATGAACATATATCAAATGAAACTGAAGGTTACGCGCCAGTAAAAACCCATAATAATTATAAAAATTATGATGGATCACCCGCATTTTTTGAAAATACAACACGGAATGCTATATATATCGTCAGAAATCCCCTTGATATGGTTATTTCCTATGGCGACCACTATGGTTGTGGAATTCAGGGGGGGATTGAGGCTTCGTTGTCTTCTGTGAATCAAATTTTATCAAAGCGTGATGAATCTGTGCCACAGTATTTGGGCAACTGGAGTGATCATGTGAATGGCTGGTTTGATTCCGGAGATTTACCGCGTTTGATTCTGCGTTATGAAGATGCATTGCGTGATCCATTTCGAGCTTTTGGACAAGTGGTTAATTTTCTGAAACTGGATTATAGCGAGACAATTTTAAAAAATGCTATTAAGTATTCTTCGTTTAATGCGTTGAAGAAACAGGAAGAAAAAAACGGCTTTAGTGAGAAATCTCTGAATAGTAAACGGTTCTTCAGAAAAGGTGAATTAGGAGGTTGGAGGAAAATTCTTACGAAAAACCAGGTTGAAATGGTTTTAAAACATCACGGGAAAACAATGCGGCGGCTCGGCTACATTCGGGATGATGGGTCCATCGTTTTTTAAGGCGGATAAAATAATCTAGAAAGCAGCAAGTATCATGAGCCGGGGAAAAAATAGGACAAATAAAAAAAAATCGGGAACAGCTATGCTTGACAAGACATTGCAAGACAGTGTTTCCCAAACAAGGACGTCAGGGTTTTTATTAGCCAATATGGCGCAAGGCTCTAGTGCCAAAGTTATAATTAATTCCGGCGCGGGCTCTGACGGGCATGATAATCAATCCAGTCAATTATCGATGGCGAAAAGTGCTCACGAGCGGGGCCATCTGGACCTGGCGGAAAATATATATCGAGATATTCTGAAGGCAGAGCCTAAAAATTTTAAAGCTTTAACGCTATATGGCATATTGTTTAATCAGCGTGAAAAATTTACCGAAGCGCACCGTTTACTAAAAAAATCAAACATAATTCAGCCAAATCAAGTTGAGACCTGCAATGCCCTTGGCATGGTTTTAAGAAACCTGAATAAAACAAAAGATTCATTTAAAGCCTATAATAATGCTCTTGAAGTGGACCCTGATTGTGCAGCAGTTTTGGTTAATATGGGGGTTCTGCTGCGAGAGACAGGCGCATTTGAAGACTCTGCTGTATCATTCAAACGGGCTCTTGATATAGACCCTACCATTCCGGAAGCCTGGAACGGGTTTTCAAGAACACAGAAATTTTCTGAATTGCCGCATCATATTGACTCACTGGAAGCGCTTTCAAACAACCCGACGCTTTCAAATATTCAGAGAAAGCATGCCTTATTTGCTCTTGCGAAAATTCACAATGATGTTGGCTTATATGACAAGGCTTTTGGGTTTTATAAAAAAGGCAATCAGCAAAATGAAGTAAAGGCGAATAGTGTAGCGGATAAGGCCTACATGGAACAGATTGCATCGGTGTTTACTGCCAGGTTCATTGCAGATGCTCCATCTGTGCGTGAGTCGGGTAAAGCACCTGTGCCTGTTCTTATTCTAGGTATGCCACGATCCGGAACGACACTTGTTGAACAGATTGTTGCCACACACCCACAAGCCGATTGGGGTGGAGAGTTGCATTATTTTACGGAGGTCATTCAGAAATTTAAGCGTTATACGAGCGATGGTTCAGATCAATATCCTGATAGCGTTGAAAAGTTGACGGCGGCGAGTATGACTGAAATCCGGAAAGGTTTTTTCAAACGATTTGAAAGCAAAGGGCCTAGCAAAAAATCTGCACCGCTAATTGTCACAGATAAGACGCCATTCAATTTTTTGTATATTGGATTGATTGCTATGGCTTTGCCAGAAGCAAAAATCATTAATTGCCGCCGTGACCCTATGGATAATGCTCTCTCCATATTCATGACGGATTTTTCAAATAATATGCCTTTTACAACGGACCTTTCTGCAATCGGTCATTACATATGTGGATATAGAAAGCTTATGGAACATTGGGTTGCTATGAAAACGTTTTCTGTTCTGGATGTGGACTATGAAGACTTGATACATGATCAGGAGACTGTCAGCCGTAAGCTCATAGAATTTTGTGGGTTGAAATGGGATAAACGTTGTTTGGAATTCCATGACAATAAACGCCAGGTGTCAACGCCAAGTGATTGGCAGGTTCGCCAACCGATCTATGATAATTCTATTGGGCGCTGGAAAAACTATGAAGTTAATTTGCAGCAGTTACAGAAAATTGTAGAAAATTAAGCCCTGTAGTTAAATATGAATAAAGGCAGTAAACAAAGAAATGTCTAAGTCTTTTGACACAAAAGAACATTTATCCAATGTGCGTATAGCTCTTGCTGATAAACAATTCAAGAAAGCAGAAAAATTGCTAAAGCGTTTGCTGAAAAGCGGAGATTCTGCAGAAGCTTTTTTTCTCTATGGCTGTGTTCATGTGCAACAGGAAAACCCTGAAGCGGCCATTAAAATGCTGGAGAAAGCCAAGGCATGTTCACTAAACAATTCAAATATTTTGAATATTCTTGGCGTCGCGTACTATCTAAACAATGCATTTACCGAGAGTATTGAAAATCTTCGAATGAGTGTAAAGTTGAATCCGGCAAATTCGGAGGCATGCGGCAATTTGGGGCTGGCATTGCATCACGATGGCTGGCACGCGGAGGCTGCGAATTTTCTGAAACAGGCAATTGATGCCAAAAAAGCATCTATGAAAGTTTTGATGGCTTGGCTATCTGAGTTGAAAATTACTGGTAAAATTGATGAGTTGGAAGAAGCTCTGAAACCACTTATTAAAGCCATGCCGGAAAATGCCGACTTGCTTTGTTTGCAAGTTAATGTCTGTGCTATGAGGGGGCATGTTTCCCGAATGGAAATATTACGGCAACGTGTTCTTGAAATTGATCCTGAAAATCATCGTGCTTATTATCAAAGAGCAATGTATCTAAGTGCCCAAGGCGAGATGGATGGCGTGAAAAAAGATGTAGATAAGGTCCTGTCAATAGATCCATATGACGCTCATGCAATATTTGCAAAAGTCCATTTAATAACAAAGCATAACAAATCACCAGAAACGATAGCATCAGATCAAAACATGGTTGAAGCCGCATTGTCGCGTGAGGGAATTCCCTTTGATGATTGGGCTATGTTAAAATATTCTCTGGGTTTACTGGAAGAAATGAAGCCTAATTATCAGGAAGCATTTCACCATGTGGATGAAGCTAATAAAGAAATATGGAAAAGGCAGTATGTCGATGAGGGAGTCTATTTTTCAATCGTATCCGACCTGTCCAAATTTTTCTCAAAGAAGTTCTTTGTAAAAAAGAAAAAAACGATTAACCGGAAACCTGCAAAGGGTGACGATCTTGGAAAAGGCCTCATATTTATCTTTGGCATGCCTCGTTCCGGAACAACGCTTGTCGAGAATGTATTGTCAAGGGGTGGCAAGGTAACAGCCGGTGGCGAAAGAGGAGATATTGATACTCTTTTCACAAGCCTTGTAAATTCTGGTGTTAAGGTCGAGAGTGGGCTTGCTAATATCGGGGCTATGAGTCTTGTTGATATCAGAGAGACAGCATCAGAACATCTTGCAAATATTCAGAGAATGACCGGAAATACAATTTATTTTTGTGATAAAAACTTAAGAAATTTTCTGAATTTAGGGCTCCTTGTTCTTTTGTTTCCAAAAGCAAAGTTTATCAATTGTAAACGCGATCCTGCTGATACCTGCTTGTCTAACTATTTTACTCATTATGGTTGGAATTCCATCAGATACTCCTATGATCTGAAAACGCTTGGTTTGTATTATCGCCTATATGAACTGATTATGAAGCATTGGAGAAAAAACCTGCCAGCTCCAATTCTGGATATAGTCTATGAAGATATGATTGAGTCTCCGGAAGAATCAGCCAGAGCACTCGTGGGTTTTTGCGAACTTGAATGGAACGATAATTATTTGGCTCACGAGAAGGCTGAGGGCAAGTTCGCAACAGCAAGTATTGCTCAGGTGCGCCAACCACTATATCGTACATCGATAAACAAGTGGAAATCTTATGAGAAATACCTCACTCCATTGCTAGAACAGCTTGATCGTGGTATTTCCTTGGACTAAGAAGACATTAGAAAATTACACCATTTTGTGACATTGAGAGTAATGGGTTTGTTCATGCAAATTGCATCTGTTTTTAAACAATCAATAATTTTTGGTCTGATTGTGTTTTTGTCGGGTTTTGTTTCCGGATGCGGCCCAATTGAGACTACCCGGACAGATGCGCCAATGTCAGAAGAAGATCAGAGGAAATTCAGAGGAAAAGATGGTGAAGAAACAATATTTGACAGCATTTTCTCTTCTTCAAGTGGAGTTGGTGACCAAGGTGGCGGTATTGGTGTAAATAGTTTCCTTTGGCGCGCAACTCTGGATACCATCTCTTTTATGCCTGTCACCTCGGCAGATGCGTTTGGCGGGGTCGTCCTGACGGATTGGCGCTCATCATCTGATGCGCCGAACGAACGGTTCAAAATGAATATCTATCTGTTGGGACGTTCCTTGCGTGCAGATGGCATTCGGGTAGCGGTTTTCAGACAAGTTCTTGAGAATAGTGTCTGGCGGGACGCCGATGTTCCAGATGAAACCCGGACCAAGATTGAAGACGCAATCCTGACCCGTGCACGGCAGTTACGCAATGAGATGCTAAGCCAACAATAGCCTTAAAATCTATTCCACTGTCACGCTTTTTGCCAGATTGCGCGGTTGATCCACATCTGTGCCTTTGATGACGGCGACATGATAGGCCAGCAGCTGCACCGGAATGGTGTGCAGAATCGGTGCCACAAAAGCATCAACGCCGGGCAGAGCTATAGTCGCTGCTGCGATATCGCCTAGTCTTTGTTGCCCAGACTGATCTGTGAAAAACACCACTTTGCCCCCGCGTGCAACGACTTCTTGCAGATTGGAGGCAGTTTTTTCGAACAAAGGGTCACTTGGTGCAATGACGATGACCGGGACGTTCTCGTCGATTAGCGCTATCGGGCCATGCTTCATTTCACCCGCGGCGTAGCCTTCGGCATGAATATAGGAAATCTCCTTGAGCTTTAGTGCGCCTTCCAGAGCAATGGGGTAGCTGGTGCCGCGTCCGAGATATAAAACGTCCCGTGCCTCGGCGACCTGCTTGGCGATTTCCTGGATGTTTTCATCGTGGTTAAGGACTTCTGCAGCGCGCGCGGGAACCTCGACCAAGGCTTCCATCAGGCGGGCTGCGCCCTCACCATCAAGGGTTCCTCGTTCGCGTGCAATGGCAATAGTCAGACAAGCCAGCACTGTCAGTTGTGTGGTGAAAGCCTTGGTGGAAGCCACACCGATTTCCGGCCCGGCGTAGGTCTGCCAGATGGAGTCTGATTCACGCGCAATAGTGCTTTCGGGGACATTAACGACAGAGGCAATGTGTTGGCCTTGTTTGCGGGCATAACGCAGGGACTCCAGCGTGTCCATGGTCTCGCCGGATTGCGAGATAAACAGCGCGACTCCATTTTCCGGCATGTCCGGGGCACGGTAGCGAAATTCCGAGGCCACATCGATTTCCACAGGTACACGGGCAATGGATTCAAGCCAGTACTTGGCCACCATCCCGGCCAGATAAGCTGTACCACAGGCGATAATGGTGACTTTGCTCAGGTTTTTTGCATCAAAGCTTAGGGGTAACGTCACCTGACGTGTGGCGGGATTAATATAGGAATGCAGGGTGTCGCCAATCACTTGCGGCTGTTCGTAGATTTCCTTGAGCATGAAGTGGCGGTATCCGGCTTTCCCGACAGCTGCACTTGAGATCGCGGAAAGGGTAATATCGCGTTCTACCTGATTATCCTCGGCGTCATAAATAGTCACACCCTGCGCGGACATCACCGCCCAGTCACCGTCTTCCAGGTACTGTATTTTGTTTGTCAGATGGACCAGCGCCATGGCGTCTGATCCGAGATACATCTCGCCATCACCATGACCGATAGCAAGGGGGCTACCACGACGTGCAGCAATCATCAGATCATGATGCCCGGCAAAGATAATACCCAATGCAAAGGCCCCTATCAGTTTCTTTAGCGCGGCACCGGTTGCGGCAACGGGATCCAACCCCTTGTCCATGTTTGCGTGGATCAGGTGCGCGACCACTTCGGTGTCTGTGTCGGACGCCACGACGTGTCCAGCCATAGTGATGTCGTCTTTGATTTCGCGGTAGTTCTCGATAATACCATTATGGACAAGTGCGACTTTATCTGTGGCGTGGGGATGGGCGTTTTCCTCGTTGGGGATGCCATGTGTTGCCCAGCGTGTATGACCAATGCCAATAGAGCCGCTTATCGGAGTGTCCTTCAAACGGGCATCCAGATTTTTCAGCTTGCCCTCGGCGCGGCTGCGCTCGATCTGACCATTGTTCAGGGTCGCAATGCCCGCACTATCATAACCACGGTATTCCAGCCGTTTCAGGCCTTCCAGCAACTG
>JABJOR010000570.1 GCA_018664265.1 Rhodospirillales bacterium | reverse complement strand
GGAATGTTGTGCCACGTGCTGCAACAAAGAAAAATCGGCTAACACGTGCAGGCTGGTCCGGATCACCCGCGTTTTCTTCGGTTGCTTCCAGCGTGCGATCACCTTCTCCTGTTGTGCCTTCCCATCTTGGTTGAATTTCAGCCTCAATAATGGTGGCGATATCGGCTGTTGTATCAAGGTTGTATCCCGGAGGCGGAATAATCGCGCCGAAGATCAAATTGCGATTGCCATCGGGCAAGTAATCCAGCTTTGGCAGGAACATGACTGTCGCAAGTGTCCCGGTGCCGCAAAGGATAATAACAACAACCAGAGCAATCATTCGATTGGCAATGGTGTGGCGCGTTATGCTTGAGACAACTTTGATGACGAAGCCGCCAAAGACTTGCAAGGGTCCAGGCTTTTTGGGTTGTTCCGGTATATTGGATTTATCGATTAACAGCTTGTTTGATAATGCCGGGATAACCGTGATAGCAACAATCAATGACAGCAAAACGGATACCGAAATAGCCACTGCGATATCGCGAAACAGTTGACCAATTTCAAGATCCATAATCAGAATCGGGATGAACACCAAAATTGTGGTCAGCGCAGATACAAAGATCGCCCCCCAAACATGCTTGGCCCCGTGATAGGCGGCTTCGCGTCTGCTCATGCCTTGCTCTCGCAGGCGGTAAATATTTTCCAGCACAACAATGGCTGCATCGACAACCATGCCAACGGCAAAGGCTATGCCAGCCAGTGAGATAACGTTTAAAGAACGCCCCATTGCCGCCATAGCGACAAAGGCTCCGATAACAGAGACCGGGATAGCAAGGGAGATGACAAGTGTGGCCCGACCGGATCGCAGGAACAGGAATAAGACAAGAGCTGCCAAGGACCCACCGAAGAAAATATTCTGGCGAACAAGATTGATGGACGAGTCAATATAGACGGTTTCGTCATAGACTTGTGTAAGATAAAGTCCATTTTCAGGCAGGGATTTTTCATTCAACTCTTTGATCGCTGCACGAATGCCGACCATAACTTCGATAACATTGGCGCCGGTATCGCGCACCGTATTGATTGCCAGTGCTGGCTCGCCCAAAAATCTGATATGGGCCACAGGTTCTTTATAGGCAAATGCAACCTTGGCAATATCACCGAGCGTAACGCGCGCAATGCGACCAGATTGCGGGTCGACATTGGATCGCAGGATAACGCTTTTGACTTGCTCGGTTGTTTTGAATTCACCTTCGGTGCGGACCACATATCGACGTTTGCCTTCGTTCACATCGCCAGCCGTGACACTGGAATTACTGTTGCGCAAGGTTTCGATAACATTTGTGACCGTCAGTCCGTAACGCGCCATAGCATCGGGATTAACAACAATTTCCATTTCCCGGTCGCTGCCACCATAGACATTTACGCGCGATACGCCGTTAACCCGTTCCAGACGATCCTGAATGATATCTTTTACAAAATCTCCGTAATGATGGATGGATTTTTCGTTCTCTTTGGTTCGGCGCAGCATGATCCAGGCAATGGGGCTGTCTTCACTGGACGACGTAGATATCGTTGGCTCGCTGGCTTCATCGGGGTAGCCGTTCACGCGATCAAGACGGTTGGAGACCAACAACATGGCCTTATCCATATTTTGTCCGACTGTGAATTCAAGCGTGATGGAGGAGCGCCCGTCCTGAGACTTGCTGACGATTTCCTCCAGACCTTCCAGGCCTTTGAGCTCCTCTTCCTGACGGTTGGTGATTTCGCGTTCAACTTCGGCCGGGGCCGCACCGGACCAGATCGTTCGTAAGTTGATAATCGGTTTGCGGACATCCGGGGTAAGCTGAATAGGGATGCTGTTCAAGGCAACAAGCCCAAACAGAATTGTCATCAAGACAGCCGCAATAACGGCAACCGGGCGCTCAATTGATAAACGGATCAAGTCCATGGTTTTGCCTTAACCTGCCGTATCTGGGGAGGTGAAAGTAATTGCCTGATCTGGCCTCAGGCGTTCATTACCACGGACAACAACCAAATCCCCGATTTTCAGACCGTTGAGAATTTCAAAGCGGCCATCGACGGCATCTCCCAGTTTCACAGGGCGGATGACAGCTTTGCCATCAAGAGCAATGTACACGAGCGTATTGCCACCTTTGTTGATGATCGCATCCTTATGAACGGATATGACATCACGGGGGGCTCCGATAGGAATCATGACCGTGACACTTTGATTCGCGGCGAGAATACTTCCTTGATCAAGTTCAGCCGAAAACCTTACCGAACGGGTTCGCGTGAGCGGGTTTTCATCAGGAATAATGGCCCGCACGGATGCCCACCCGGTGGCTACGCCTGTCTTGCTGTTGTCTGTCAGCACGTAATTGACGCTCACACCTTTGGTCAGTCCCGGTATGCGTTCGGTTGGAACATCGGCTGCAATTTCAAGAGTTGTGTCATCTATCAATGTTATTACGGGATCACCTGCGCGCACAAACGAGCCGACATTGGTGTGACGAACGGCGATGACACTGTCATAGGGTGCGCGGATATCTGCATTGTACAAATCAATATCAGCCAGCATCAAATTGGCTTTGGCTACATCCAGTGCTGCGCGGTGCTCGGCTATGGTACTTTTCATGACAGCAACTTCTTGCTGCTTGTCATCCAGTTTGGCTTGTGAGAAAGCGGATGAAGATTCCAGACTCTTCAAACGTTTGAGTTCCTGATCACGAAGTTGCAATTGAGCTTTGCTGGTGCCGACGCGCGATTTTGCCTGTGCTACCTGGGCCAGCCATAATTCACGGCGGGATTCCAGTGCATCCTTGATTAAGACAGCAACGACATCGTCTTTTTTGACACGATCACCAACCTGTACACGGAACTCGCCCAGGGGGCCTGTCGTGCGTGCCGCAACAACACCACTTTGGGTCGCCACCAGGCGTCCGATAACAGGCATTGTCTGGCTTAACGGTTCCTCACGCACAGCATCGACAAAAACGGGTGTAGAGGGATTATCTTGCGCCTGAACACTTGGGGTAATGCCAGCTATACTGAAAACCATAATTAAAGCTGTTAGTATTGTGTATAGGGTTGTCTTTGAATTCATTATATGTCCCTGAACTCTTCGTTTTTTTTAAATAAGTAATATCGTAATTTGATTAGTATCAGTATTATCGCCTGAGACCGGGAAGTACAGAGGTTAACACCATGAGCACAGCGTTTTATTTTCACCCCGTTTGTATAGATCATGATCCGGGCAGCATGCACCCGGAATGCCCGGATCGTTTGCGCGCCGTTGCAAAAGCCCTTGAGGGGGAAGAATTTAAAGAACTTGATCGCAGAGAGCCTCCAAAAGCCACATTGGAACAGCTGGATCGCGCCCATGACAGTGATTATGTCCGCTCAGTTCTGGATAATGTTCCAACTGAGGGATTGGTCTATCTGGACGGGGATACAGCCATGTCACCAGCCTCCGGTGAAGCCGCGTTAAGAGCGGCTGGGGGGATTTGCGCGGCTGTTGACGCTGTTGTCAGTGGCAAGGTCCAAAATGCCTTTTGCGCCCATCGTCCGCCCGGTCATCATGCTGAACGGGCTCAAGGCATGGGGTTTTGTCTGTTTAACAACGTTGCCGTCGCGGCATATCATGCGCGCGTCGTGCATGGCCTTAAACGGGTGGCTGTGGTTGATTTTGATGTTCACCATGGCAATGGTACCCAGCATACATTTTATGATGACCCGGCTTTGTTTTTTGGATCGTCCCACCAATGGCCAGCCTATCCCGGCACAGGCATGGTTGAGGAACGTGGTGTCGAAGATGACAGAGGTGCTAGCACCAACTGTAACGTGCCTCTCGCGCCAGACAGCGGATCACGTGAATTTCGAGCAGCATGGCAAGATATCCTTTTGCCGACGCTGTTGGATTTTGCCCCAGACTTAATCATCGTTTCAGCCGGATTTGATGCTCATGAGCGTGACCCGCTTGCAAACCTCAACGTTCAAACCGAGGACTATAGCTGGGTAACCCGTGAGATTATGAATGTCGCCGATGAGTGTTGCGCGGGGAAACTGGTTTCAAATCTGGAAGGTGGCTATGATCTTGGTGCCCTTGCAGCCAGTGTCACGGTTCATGTGAAAGCGTTGATGTCGGATAGTTCGCTGTATTGAGGTTTTTATTGTTGGTGCTTTTCCTGCCACTCACGGGCAAGGCTTTGCGCTTCTGCGATTTGTTCTGAGGTCATCTCATTAGTGATAAGATCAAGCCCCTGTTTCGCTAAACTATACATCTGCTCAGAAATTCCATCATTGGTCCTGGCCAACTCCAACCACATATATGCACGAATATAATCTACTGAAGCTGTTCCCCTTCCTCCTGCATACATCATTCCTAGAAGTGCTTGGGATGTAGCGTTTCCTTGCTCCGCAGCTAGAGAGTTCCAGTTGAAAGCAAGTTCATCATTTTGGGGGACACCTTCCCCTCCATAATACATTACCCCTAACATAGATTGAGCGTTAGCTACTCCCTGCTCAGCCGCAGATTTGAACCAACTAACTGCAATCTCATAATCTTGTGGAATACCGTAACCTTTCATGTACTGCACACCTAAATTGTACTTAGCAACGTCAAGTCCCTTTTCAGCAGCAAGTGCATACCATTTGGATGCAGCCTTGTCGTCTTAGGCTACTCCTTTTCCAGTATCGTACATAAGACCTACATTATACTGAGATTCAGCATCCCCTTGTTCAGCAGCAAGCATGGACCATTTAAAAGCAGCCTTATAATCTTGAGGTATTCCATCTCCATTATAATACACAAGGCCCAATCTATACTGGGAAATGGCATGCCCTTGTTCGGCAGCATGAGTATACAACTCGATAGCAAGCTCAATATCCTGGGGAGCACCTAGGCCATTTTCATACAAATAACCTAGACTGTATTGAGCCTTGGTGTGTCCTTGTATTGCGGCACGAGTATACCATTTGATAGCAGCCTCATTATCTTGGATGGCACCTAGACCATTTTCATACAAAGAACCTAGGCTGTATTGAGCCTTGACGTGTCCTTGTATTCCAGCACGTGAGTACCATTTAAAGGCTTCATCAATATTTTGGGTGGTGCCCTTTCCTAAAGCAAATGATCTAGCTAGGCTAAATTGGGCTTTGGAGAGGCCTTGTTCTGCTGCAAGAGTGTACCATTTGAAAGCTTCTGTATTATCTTCAGCAACTCCTAGACCATGACCATACATCCAACCCAAGCTATACTGAGCAACGACATGCCCCTTTTTAGCAAGTGGCTCCCATTCCTTTTTTGCTGTTGTGTAGTCACCCTGATTGTATGCATCTAGCCCCGCCTTATAGTCTGCAAAGGCTGTAGGTGTAACTACTAACAGGGATAGACATAGAGTAGAAAGAATGAGCAATTGTTTCATTGCAGTCAGCACCCCCAAGAGAACCATTAAACCAATATCGGCACCTCACATCACCCACTACCATTAGAAGTGCATTGCCTTGATAATAGTCTTATTGAGATACTGCAAGAAGCAACCTAAAACTGGCTTCAAAATGATGTAATTGTCAGAGGACTTTTATAATACACACCTCTCACCACATCCTCTTACTTTGATGAAAGGCAGGGCATAGAATGTCACTCTTAATATAGGCGGTTATGATCTTGAAGCCCTTGGAACCAGTGTCGCAGATCATGTGAAAACGTTAATGTTATCTAGAACGTAATCAGACTTTTTGTTTGTTTAATTTTTGTTTCGTTAATATAGTAATTTTTGTCGTTTCTATAAAAATAATAAAAATTGAACAAAATAAACTATAAAAAAAATTAACTGAGGAATGTGATGTAATAAACTAGATTAATTCAGGATATAGAAATGAAGATTTCAACAAAAGTACTAACAGGATTTCTTGGAATAATTGGTCTACTTGCGATTGTAGCTATTCTGGCTATCAATAGCTTATCGAATATAGGAAATGGCTTCGTTTCGTATCGTGAATTAGCCATGCAGACCAATGAATCAGGGCGAATTCAATCAAACATGATGATGGCCAGGCTTTTTGTTGAAAACTACCTGTTGAGTGCGTCTGAAGAAAATATTGCAATCGTAGAACAGCGCGTAAACACAACGCTTGAGCATGCGACAAACCTGATGAATGAGGTTGATAGCGATGAAAAGAAAGCAATTGTTGAATCGATCAAGACAAACCTGAATGATTATCTCGTTGCGTTTAGAAAGATCACCGAATTTCAAAATATTCGTGATGATCTGGTAGTCACAAAACTGGATAAACTTGGACCGGCTATAGGCCACAAGCTTTCTTCTATTATTAAAGATGCCAAGTACGCCAAAGATGCGACAACCGGGTATAACTCTGCCCAAACCATGCGTCAGCTCCTGGTAACCCGCTTATTTGTGACCCAATATCTGGATACCAATGATGAAGCGACGTTAAAGCGCGTTAAATTTGAGCTGGAAGAATTTGTTGATATTGCCATGTACCATGGTGATATGCTCGAGAACAAAGTGCAGCGTCAAGCATCAGATGAAGCTATTAAGCTGGGGCAAGAATACCAGAAAGCGTTCATGGCTACTGTTGATGCTATCCTTTCACGAAATGATTTAATTAGTAATGAGCTGGATCGCATTGGCCCTGAGGTGGCTCAGGCAATTGAAACTCTGAATCTGGAAGTTAATACTGAGCAAGACACTGTTGGTTTGGGGATGGATAAAACCATTAATGACAACATCAGCTCCACCGCATTTATTTCCATCGCTGCCGGTATTGCTGGAGCCGTTGCAGCCTTTTTCATTGGCAAGGGGATTTCTGGCCCGGTCATTAATATGACATCCGTCATGCAAGAGATATCTCATGGAAATCTGGAGATTGATGTTCCATCTTTAAACCGCAAGGATGAAGTTGGTGAAATGGCTGACGCAGTTCAGGTTTTCAAAGACGGTATGATTGAACGCCAAACCATGCGTAAAGAAGCAGAAGATGAACGTATAGCCGGTGACTTACGCCAGAAAAAACGCGAAGAAACGGCAGAAAAAACGCGCCTGGAGAAAGAAGCCTCCGAGCGCAAGGAGCGTGAAGAAAATGAGGCCAAGCTTGCACGTCTTACAGAAATCACTGGAGATTTTGAAGCAAAGGTTGGCCTGATTGTGAAATCTGTTTCTGGTGCAGCAACGCAAATGCTGGCTTCTTCCAACACCATGGCTTCAACAGCTGAAGAAACCAATTCAAAGTCATTGACTGTTGCATCTGCTTCTGAAGAAGCCAGTAATTATGTTCAGACAGTCTCCTCTACTGCAGAAGAACTCTCGTCATCGATCATTGAAATCAGTCAACAAGTTTCACAGTCATCAACCATGTCTTCTGATGCTGTAAGAGAAGCAAATGCCAGCCATGACACAATTCAGGGGCTCGTTGCATCAGCAAAGGCTATTGGCGATGTTGTCGATCTGATTACCGATATTGCGGAACAAACCAATTTGCTGGCACTGAATGCTACGATTGAAGCGGCCCGTGCTGGTGATGCGGGTAAAGGTTTTGCTGTTGTTGCCGCTGAAGTTAAAAATCTTGCCAACCAGACAGGTAAGGCAACAGAACAGATCAGTGCTCAAATTTCAGAAATCCAGAGTGCTACAGAAAGTGCTGCGGGTGCTGTTGAGGGGATCGGAAAAACTGTTGATAAAATTGATGGCATTGCCACAACTATTGCCAGCGCAGTTGAAGAGCAATCCGCTGCAACCAGAGAAATTGCCCGAAATGTGGAGCAGGCTGCTGCCGGAACCACAGAAGTATCAAGCAGCATTAATTCCGTTACACATGCCGCTAGCGAAACAGGGAAAGCGGCTGAAGAAATTCAAGGGGCTGCAAAAGACCTGTCGGGTCAGTCTGAAACCCTGCGAGCAGAGGTTGATGATTTTCTGGAAAAAATTAAAACGGCTACCTGATTTCGGTCAATGGGAGCGTGGGTATAACAAACTAAGCAGAACGGTCTTTAACGGTGTCTGTAATATCCTGCACCAGTTGTATTTCTTCATCCGTTGCAAAAAATGCTTTTTGGACGGCAACACCCAATTCGGGAAGAAGTTGCAAATCAGTTGTTTCCGGGCTGAGAGGCGATTTGGCGATTGAACTCGCTACCTGAAGAACTGTATTTGCCAGTTTGCTCATATAGGCCTTATGGGTGCCTGCCATACGCCGCACGAGCTCGCTGGATACCACCTCAAGGCGTTCAATTAGCGCGATAACATCATCACTTACATCGTCTGCTTCGTACAGGGGCATGATTTCATCTACCAGATAACTGATCTGGAATGCCTGGCGATCCATTTTTTCTTTGTTGACCAATTTGGTCGTGGCTTCAATGGCACGCTCTAACGATTTTTCATTTTTCCCAGGCGTAGCTTTGAAGTTAAGAACATTTGGCACAGCTATTCGCGATATTTGCTGTGTTTCAGGCCGAGTATCATTCCTTCGCTCCGGGCCAATATAATCAACTGTAACAACATAGATTTGCTGATTATCTTTTAAAGTCTCAATCCGTTTAAGCAGATGGCTTGATGAAACGGGGCTTACGAGAATGTCGCTTACACCATTATTAATGAACTTGTTGATGGTCATTGGCCCAAATTCTGAAGACAGAATGATGACAATCAGAAAAGGATTGTTGCCGATTTCATGATGGCGGATCTTGTATAAGATTTCAGATACGCATCTATCTTCCAGGG
>JABJOR010000569.1 GCA_018664265.1 Rhodospirillales bacterium | reverse complement strand
TCACCGATATTTTTATGCCGGGCATTGGTGGCATCGAAGGAATTGGACTTCTCAAAAAAGTGGCACCTGGAACTCCAATCATTGCCATCACCGGTGGTTGGGATACGCTCTCGCCTGACGAATCTGTAAAAGCTGCTATAAAAATTGGAGCCGATGGTGGACTTGCCAAGCCAGTCAATCCAAAACAAATGACTGCATTATTGAAGATATTTAATTTGGGGGGGGCGGAATTGGGGGAGCCCAAATGGCCACAGACACCGAATAAAACTACAGATTGGGACACTGTATTCGACGCGCCTGTGAATGGCTTGATCAGCATGATATCCAAAGCGAAGACATTCGATCTGATGAAGATTGCGGCAACAAATACGTTGGCTCATTTGTTCCAAAACCCCAGCACAGAAGAAAGCATGGATGCTTTTATGAAGCGTCTTGATGATATTTTTAAAAGCGGGAATCCCTACAAACAGTCAGAAACGCTTGAGGTCATTATTGCGTTTTTCAATGAAACCAAGACCACGTTTAAAGAAGAAGACGCCAGCCGTACCGCTGAAAGCAACCTGAAGCGCGTAAAAGAGCGCAAAACGATCCGTCAAAAAGCCCATGTGAAGACAAATAAGCTGTCGATGGGAAAAATAATTGCCATAGCAGGAAGCCTGACCGTTTTGCTTTTGGCGGGCATTGTTGCCTTTGTCATATGGGGCCAAAACGAAACTTATCAGGCGAACTTAACAGAAGAATCGCCGAGACAGGAAAAAAAGACCAAAGTCTATTCTTTGAAAGAGAAACAAGAGACCGATAAAAAGGATACAGGCACCAAAAAGGACAGCTCCAAGCACGTAACAGAAAATATTATAGATACTTCGTCGAAAGGAATGTTATGGGACCCGGATACGGAACTCGAAAAGGAGGTTGATCCCCCCCCCCTTGAAAGGCCAAAAATCGTTGCCTAACTGGACTTAAATGGACTTTTAGCCGCGGCCTCAATCCAACGCGTATCCTGCCGCTATTATATGCAAAATCTATTGATAATGTACCTTCTATCTGCAATCTGGGATCTGAGGCAGAGGATATCCTCACAACCGCATTATCTTTAATTCCTAAAAACGGGTATGTCCCGACCAGTACAGAGCTCAAGCCAGCGGTTTTGTCCATAAAGACTATGTTCAATGAGCGTCTGGGGGATCAAATAGTGACGAAAGTCATGCTAATTATTGAACCGGATGTACACAAAATTAATTCTATCTTCAGCCCGTGCCGTATCTTGGCGGCTTCAGATTTTCAAAATCTTAATCTATCCCGTTAATCAGGTTATAGAGAGTTGGCTACGAAAGCCCCCTGCCCTTTTTTATGGTATCTTTGCCAAAGCGGTTTCGCAGATTATCCATGGCTGCCTCGACTTTAACTCGTTTGCCACGTCCAGGGTCGGCCAGGTCAGGCAGGTCGGCTTCTCCAGAATCAACCAACCGGGTTGCGCCTATGCCAATCAGGCGAAAGGCTACGCCTTTTGATTTGTCCGATAACTCCTTGAATAGTAAAGATTCTGCAGAAGTATAGATATCGGTGCTGAGTTGCGTTGGTGAAGGCAATTGGCGTGAACGCGTAATGCCTTTGAAGTTGGCAGTCTTGAGCTTCAATGTGATACCACCACACCCTAGGTCAGCTTTTTTCAAACGATCTGAGACCTTTACAGTGAGCGTCCAGAGCGCGTCAGCCAGTTGCTGTGCATTACTGATATCATCATTAAAGGTTGTTTCTGCCGAAATGCTTTTGGTCAGGCTGGTCGGATCGACATTGCGTTCATCACGGGCACGGCAGAATTTAAACAACCGCTCACCAATCGAGCCGTATCGTGCCACAAGATCAGTTTGAGAAAACCGTCTTAGATCACCAATTTTCTGGATGCCGCTGCTTTCAAGTTTGGCCTTAAGCGATTTTCCCACCCCCCAGATCATGCCCACAGGGCGATCCGCGAGAAAATCTTCTGCCTCGGCTTCTCCGATGATGGCAAAGCCGCGTGGCTTGTCCAGATCAGAGGCGATTTTGGCCAGAAATTTGTTGAAACTGAGGCCAACAGAGGCATTGATACCAATCTCGTTCTCTATGCGGTGTACCAATTTAACAAGAGTTTCAGCGGGGCTCGTGCCATGAAGCCCCCGGGTTCCGGAAAGATCAAGGAAAGCCTCATCAATCGATAGTGGCTCTACAAGTGGCGACAGGGTTTCCATGAGGGTGCGAACCTGTTTTCCGACTTCAGAGTATTTTTTGCCATCGGGGGAAATGATAACAGCGTCCGGGCATAATTTACGGGCCTGAAATATTGGCATCGCAGACCGCACGCCACTGATTCGCGCTACATAACAGGCCGCCGCTACAACACCGCGCCGATCGCCCCCTCCGACAATGACGGGCTTGCCACGAATTTCGGGGTTGTCGCGTTTTTCTACAGCAGCATAAAAAGCATCACAGTCAATGTGGGCTATGGTCAATCGGGTAAGTTCCGAGTGTGCAATAATTCGTGTGGAGCGGCATTTTGGACATCTCAAATGCGGGTCTTTTGTCTCTCCTTGAAAAAGATTGGCACAATCACGGCATAAGGCATCCATTGGGAAAATCCACGAAAAAGAATCAAGTTATAACGAGTCAGAGTATATCACCTTGATCAGGTGAAGAAGAAAAGATCTATTTCTTTTGCCAGCGGGTATCTCATTTACTAGTCTATAAGAAATAACCAAAGATAATTCATCAGACAGGAACCTCAATGGCGACGACGAAACAGGAGTCCCAAAAGAAAGAAGCCACTCCACCAGTAGGTGGTGGCGCCGACGATGGCGATCCGATGCTTGCAGCACACAGCGAGATCAGGCATTTGCACGGAACAATTGGGGCACTACGCGATGAACTGGAGAGCCTGCGCTCTGAAATGGATCAGGGCATACAGGAAGCAAATACCGCATCCGCAGGCGATATCAGGCAATTGCAAAACACCATTGCCGCTATGCGCGATGAAATAGAGGAAATAAACGTAGAAAAAGGCACAGCCGTTCAGGATGCTGTTGTTGAGGGCAATTCGGAAATTCGACAGTTGAAGGCGACAGTGAATAGCTTGCGTGACAAGCTTGAGTTGGCCGCCAATGATAAAGTCGATTCGGTGCAAAAGGTCCAAGCCGAAGCACAGGATGAAATCAGGCAATTAAGACAAACGGCTGCTTCTTTGCGAGAAGAACTGGAGTTTGAAACCACAAAATATAGTGAAGAACTCCAAGATATCAGACGGGTAAATCGGGACGAATCAAAACAGTTGCAGGAAACAATAGCAACATTGCGCGATAATCTTGAAAATCAGGGAAATGAAAAACCTTAAGTCTCTGTTATAACTTTATAGTATCTGTTAGTGTTTTTGTTCTTGAGGAGCGAAAGGACAGGTTGTGGCTACAACCATAAAACAAAAAGGCATCCGGCGATTAAATGTTGTTCCGAAACCGGAAAAGACAGCAACGATTGATGCTGAAACCGCAACTGTGCTTGAAGACCATCCTGTAAAGAAGAAAGCCATTAAAAAGACGAATGTTGCACAAATATCTTCTGCAACTGCAAAAGTGACAGAAGAGAAAAAAACTGAGAATAAACCGAGACCTGTCATTGATCAACGACTTCGCAAGATGGAAGTGTTGCTGAGTGTTTCACACCGGGTAGCAGCGCTGGAATCTCTTGATGAAATTTTGACCACGCTGGTGGAAATGACCACAGACGAGCTAAACGCCGAGCGTGGCACTCTGTTCATGAATGATCCGCAAACCGAAGAGCTCTATTCGCGTGTTGCGCAGGGAAATATTCACCGCGAAATTCGTATTCTGAATAATTCCGGTATTGCCGGGTTTGTTTTCCAATCCGCAGAAGGCGAAATCATCGATGACGCCTACGCAGACGAACGTTTTAACAATACAGTTGATAAGCAAACCGGATTTCATACGAAATCCATCATATGCGCCCCGGTCAGGACTGTGCGCGGTGATGTGATCGGTGTTATTCAGGTTCTTAATAAAATTGAGGGTGAATTTAGCCAAGACGATCTTGATTTGCTGGAGGCCATGACGACACAGGCAACGCTGGCCCTGCAAAGCACGCAATATGTGGAGAAAATGAAGCAGACCCGGGAACAGGAAATGCATTTCCTGGACCTGGTGTCCGATGTGACGTCGGAGCTGGAATTGGGGACGTTGTTGCAGCGTGTCATGTCAGAAGCAACCAAGATGCTGAAGGCCGACCGTTCAACCCTGTTTATCAATGATGAAAAAACCAATGAGCTTTTCTCTCGTGTGGCTATGGGCGACACCATTGGGGAAATTCGTCTGCCCAATCATT
>JABJOR010000568.1 GCA_018664265.1 Rhodospirillales bacterium | reverse complement strand
GGATGTAACGGTAGCGGGGTTTTCTGCGGACATGATCAGGATTTATCAGATTATATGCCGGGCTAGCAAGTCTTCGATCTTTGAGACGTCTTGCCATTCCAGTCTAACCGCCAGAGCCTCAATGCCATCCCGGTGCATTTCAGCAATGCGCACCAGATCTTTTTGCGTGGTCACGAGGGTTGCGCCATGCTGCGTGGCGCGGCGTTTCAGGTCATCCAGCTCTGACTGTGTGAAGGGGTGGTGATCGGCAAAGGAGACAGTTTCGCAAATCGTGCAGTCTAGATCGCGCAGGGTTTGAAAGAATTTTTCCGGGTGGCCTATTCCGGCGAAGGCGACAACTTTTTTATGTTGCCAGTCTTGATCGTCTGCGTTTGGAACCAGAGTAGCATGTAAGACCGGGCAGCGGCCTTTAATAAGGGCTTCGCTCTCGCTGGTATCATCGCCGATGATAACCACAGCGTCGGCGCGGGACAGCCCATTCGAAATGCCTTCGCGTAACGGTCCTGCGGGAATGCAGTGCCCATTACCAAACCCGTAACCGCCATCAACGACGATCAGGGATAAATCTTTTTTGATGGACGGGTCCTGAAATCCATCGTCCAGAATAACGGCTTTCGCACCATCCTCAATAGCTGCCTGACACCCGGCCTGACGATTGTCCGAGACCCAGATTTGAGATGTGCTAGAAATCAGGATGGGCTCGTCACCGACCTGCGCCGCAATGTGCTCGCTCGAGAATTTAACAGGGCCGCGTTCCGATCCACCATAGCCGCGTGACAGCACTTGCGCAGATTGAATACGTTTTGCGAGATCAATGACAACAGGTGTTTTTCCGGCGCCTCCGGCAACCAGGTTGCCAATGCAAATAACCGGGCGGGGGGATTGCCACCCAGCGTTTCTCGACATGCGATACTTTGTGATTAAGCCATAGAGCATTCCGAAGGGCGATAGTAAAAAACGGGTAACGGGGCAGCCACCCTTTTTCCAAAACCACGGGGCTTTCATGATGTCGCCTCCAAAGGAGCTGGTTCGATCGGCGGTTGGTTCGCCAATGTATCGGCTTCATCACACAGCGCGTTCATGGCATCTTCAATTTGAAGCCGATAGTTTTCCTGCTGATCTGCATTGGCGTCGCGAGGGATTTCGATAGGCTCTCCCCAGACATAAACGCCGCTCCCGAAAGGCAGGCAAATGAGGAAGCGATCCCACGATCCTAGAACCTTGCGCCGGGTGGTGCTGCACGTTGCCGGGATGACGGGAACACCAGACAGTTTTGCAAGGGCGACGACACCGCCGCTGACGCGCATGCGGGGACCGCGCGGGCCATCGGGGGTGATGCCGATTGATTGACCGGATTTCAAAATTTTGACCATGGATTTCAGTGCCGTTGCGCCGCCCCGATTGGTCGAACCTTCGACGGTGCCAATATTAAAATGGCGCAGCACTTTGGAAATCAGTTGCCCGTCCGAGTGACTGGAGATCAGCATGTGAACCGGCTTACCCGCGCGAAAGGCATAGGGCATTAGCAAAAACCGACCATGCCACAAACAAACGATGAAAGGTTTTTCAGTATCCCAGAACTGCGCTGGAATATCACCACGTACGACCTGCCATTTGACAGTCATGTGGACAAGGCGGATATAGAGCGAGCCGAGCCAGCACACCACACTTCGCAATCCGTTACTGGACATAATGCGTCGTGATAGTCTCACTGTGAGCTCTCCCCTTGCTCCTCTTCGCGAAATTGCATGTCGTAGAGAGTGGCATAATGACCTTGCATGGTCATCAGCTCGCTGTGACTTCCGCTTTCGGTGATTTTACCTTCATTGATAACATAGATCAGATCGGCGTTTACAATAGTCGACAGGCGATGAGCAATAACCAGAGCCGTGCGTCCTTGCAATAGATGATCAAGGGCAGATTGGACTTGGCGTTCAGATTCGGTGTCGAGCGCAGATGTCGCTTCATCCAGCAACAGGATCGGTGCATTCTTGAGCATGGCCCGGGCAATGGCAAGGCGTTGTCGTTGTCCGCCAGAAAGCTTCAGGCCCTGTTCGCCGACAGCGGTGTCGTAGCCTTCGGGAAGCTCCATGATGAATTCATGGGCCGCAGCATTACGCGCCGCGGCTTCAATGTCTTCCTCGCTGGCACCGGCTCGACCGTAGGCGATGTTGGCGCGCACCGTATCATCGAACAAGGTGATTTCCTGTGAGACCAGTGCGATGGAGCCGTGCAAAGAGGCAAACGTAGAATCGCGAACATCCATACCGTCAATGGTCACGGACCCGGACTCAATATCATAAAACCGTGGGATAATATTAAATACGGTTGATTTCCCGGCACCCGACGGTCCAACAAGGGCAACGGTTTTTCCTGCCGGAACATCTATGGAAAGATCGTGCAGGGCAGGGACGTCATCGTCATAGCGGAATGTCACGTCTTTGATCTGAATATGGCCATGCTTGACCTCAAGATCGCGGGCATCCGGCTTTTCATTAATATCCGGC
>JABJOR010000567.1 GCA_018664265.1 Rhodospirillales bacterium | reverse complement strand
GATTGAGACACTGGAATCAGAACAAGGTGAAGACGCCGATATATTGATTGCTGACGGACGGTATGATTTTGCAAATATGCTCACCCAACACGTTGTTACAAAATCCGGGGTTGTTGATCGCAATTTATCAGACCCCATTGACCAAATTGTTTTAAACCGATGGCTTGGACTGCCAATTTTCCTCGCTTTGATGTATTTGATGTTTACCTTTTCTGTCAATGTCGGTGGTGCCTTTATCGATTTCTTCGATATTGCTGCCGGGACATTGTTTGTTGACGGGGTAAAAGAGCTTCTCACAACTATGGCAGCACCCGATTGGTTGAAGGTTCTACTGGCGGATGGTCTGGGGGGCGGTATTCAGGTCGTTGCTACCTTTATTCCAATTATCGGTACTCTGTATCTGTTTTTGTCGGTTTTGGAAGACACGGGATACATGGCCCGCGCAGCCTATTTGATGGATCGTTACATGCGTGTAATCGGCTTGCCCGGTAAGGCGTTTGTGCCTTTGATCGTAGGCTTTGGCTGTAACGTTCCGGCGATCATGGCCTCACGAACGTTGGAAGAACAACGTGACCGGACCCTTACAGTCATGATGACCCCTTTTATGTCCTGCGGCGCACGACTGGCAGTTTATGCATTGTTTGCGGCGGCTTTTTTCCCCTCTGGAGGGCAAAACATAATCTTTGCACTTTATCTGATCGGGATCGCTGTTGCGATTGGAACGGGCTACCTGCTTAAACGCACTTTACTGGCCGGGGAATCATCACCTTTGGTGATGGAGCTTCCCCCCTATCACATACCGCAAGTGCGGGGTGTCCTTATCAATACCTGGAACAGGTTAAAAAGTTTTATGATTGGTGCTGGTAAAATCATCATCATTGTTGTGGTTTGCCTGAGCTTTTTGAACTCTATCGATATCAATGGGCGTTTCGGAAATGAGAATTCAGAGCGTTCAATATTAAGTGTCGTGGGCCGTTCTATTGTTCCCATATTCAAACCTATGGGAATTCAGGAAGATAACTGGCCTGCCACGGTTGGAATTTTCACCGGAATTTTCGCCAAGGAAGCCGTTGTTGGAACACTGGACGCTTTATATTCCAAGCTGGCAATATCCGATGCAGCTTTAGAAGGTAATCAACCCGAAAACAATCCTGTGTTCAGTGTGTATGACGGATTGGCAGAAGCTGTGGCAACCATCCCGGAAAACCTTTCAAGTTTGAGCAAGCTATTGACCGATCCTTTGGGGATTAGTGTATCTGGCGCTGAAAGCAAACAGGCAACGGTTGAGGCGCAGGATGTTAAGTTGGCAACCTTTGATGCAATGGTAAATCGTTTTGACGGGGCCGCAGGGGCCTTCAGCTATTTATTATTTATTTTGCTATACACACCATGTGCAGCAGCTATTGGCGCAATCAATCGAGAGATCGGGGCTCGCTGGACCTGGTTTGCCGTTCTGTGGACGACTGGGGTTGCCTATGTGAGCTCCGTCGGGGTTTATCAGGCTGCTACCTTGCTCAGCCACCCGCTGACATCCATTGCTTGGCTGGGTGGCTTAACATCGTTTGTCATCGGTTTGGTGACAACGATGAAAGTTGTATCGAACAGGTCAGCACCGCATACAATAAAAGCTGTGGGGTCGATATGATTCTTTCAGATATGCGAGCCTATATCCGTGAACACAGACGCGTCAGCATTGTCGATATTTCCCGGCACTTTGATAGTGAACCAGACGCAGTACGAGGGATGCTTTCCCGGTGGATTGCAAAGGGTCAGGTGCGCCAACTTAAAATTGAAAAGGATTGCGGTGGTTGTTCCAAGTGTGGCTCGGAAGAAATGGAAATCTATGAGTGGATTAATTAATCCATCCCTTCTATTCCCGCTTGCCATGTTCCGATAACCAGATACCACCAAGAACGAGCGTCAGTGCGGCTGCATGAAAATATTCAAAGGATTCGCCAAGAATTATAACGGCGAAGGCCGCGCCGAAAACCGGGACCAGATTAATGAATACCCCTGCCCGGTTGGGGCCGATTTTTTCGACTCCCTGAATAAAGAATATTTGTGCCAAAAATGATGGGAAGAACGTGATCAAGCCAACGATGATCCAGCCAAAAGTCGTGGGCCAATAGAACCTTCCATAGGTGTATTCAAGAATACTGAACGGCAAGGAGACAATGAACGCTGCTCCGGCCAGAACTGTGAACAGCCCCAAAGCAGAAACAGATGCTGGTCTTTTTCTAAGCCCGACGGTATAGGCCCCATAGAGTGAACACGCCATAACGACAAGCAAGTCACCATGGTTGAAGGCAAGACTTGCAAGTTGTAAAAAATCGCCTCTGGAAGCAACAGTTATGACGCCTGTGATCGTCGCGAGGACACCGACAAACTGCAAAGGTGCAACCCTTGTCTGGTAAAGCAGGAAAGTTCCAATGAGCACAAAGACAGGAATTGAGCCCTGAATAATGCCAATATTCAATGCCGTTGTTTCATAAGCTGCGGTATAGAACAGGACGTTAAATCCGGTAAAGCCCATCATCCCAAGGCAAAAGGCATAGACCAGCTTTGTGCTCAAGACACCCCAATCACGCCGAACGTGGGAATTGGCAAAGACGAGCATTAGCATTAAGGAGCCCAACCAACGACACGAGACCAAAAACATTGGGGACATTTCACCGACAGCAAGTTTTCCAAAGACCGTATTCGCACCCCAGCACATGGTCGCAAATGATAACAGTAAATAAGCTTTGGTTGCTGTTGGAGTATTTTCAGAGGCCATAAATGCTTTGATCCACTTGGAGCCATGGCGGGCTAAGCTTTTCAATTTCTTTGTAAACCGGACAGGCGCGATCATGGGTGCCGGGTAAGTACCCCACACTCATCAAAAATTCGTTGACGATTTCACCACCGGTAAAT
>JABJOR010000566.1 GCA_018664265.1 Rhodospirillales bacterium | reverse complement strand
GCCAAGGTTAGTGAGGCTGTCAAAGATGTTTTTGGAGAGCAGTTGGGTGTAGAAAAAAACCATTCGGTGATCTGGGAATGGGACACGGTTTCTCACACATATCTGAAACAGTGACTTCCAGTTTGGACTGCTAAGGAGGTTCATTGAGCAGCGTGAAAATTGGCGGAGTTAAAACTCCTAATACCAAACAGTCGTCACTAGATACTGCGAATTATCTTCCGGAAGATAACAAATCGAAGTGTCTGTACTAGCAATTTCCTTGATGCATTTTTCTTCCAGCCAGTAGTTGATGACAGCACCTAGGTCCTCAATTTCTTCATGTCCACGAGCGATAAATATTTTTGATTTCAATTTCCATTCCTTTTTCTAAAAGTTGATATTTGCTTAGTTCTATTATACCATTTGAGGAGTACTCCTCACAAATTTGTCGCCCCTTTTTTTTTGCCAAATATTGAGTTTATTTGAGGCCATCAAGAATTTCCGGCCTAAACACTACATTGTATTCAGATACGTACAGGTGCCGTTACCAATATTCATCAGATCAAAACTGACAATTGAACAGCTTGTTCGTGGAAAGCGTGAGACAGTCGTCATGCCGAAACAGATCGTCAGATGGAAACTTTATTCCTTAGCCGCGTTGGTTATGTTTGTGAGCCTGATTGTTTCGGACAGTTATGTTCTCGCTTCAGAACCACCATCGACCGGTGTCGCTGTAATTATCGGCAACAAGAATTATGGCGGTCTGATTCCTAACGTCGATTTCGCTCAGAATGATGCAAATGCCTTCAAGCGGTTTGTGATCGACAGTCTCGGTTATTTGCCGAAGAATATCATTGATCTGAGGGACGCCACCAAAGCCCAACTTGAATCGGCTTTTGGTAATCGCGAAACCCACGAAGGTAAAATATGGCGGTACCTTGACCCACGAGGAACATCCGATGTTATCGTTTTCTATTCAGGTCATGGGGTGCCGGGGCTGAAGGACAAGCGCGGTTACCTCTTGCCTGTGGATGCCGACCCGGATACGCCTGAGATAAACGGTTATCCTATCGACACTCTTCTATCCAACCTTGGCAAACTCAACACAAAATCCGTGACTGTTTATCTGGATGCCTGTTTTTCCGGGAACAGTCCCAACGGAATGCTGATCCGGGCAGCATCTGGGATTTCCATTGTCCCAAAAGCCCCCACTGGTATGTCTTCAAAGATGACGATAATTACGGCTGCCCAAGGGGATCAGGTGGCCAGTTGGGATCTAAAAGCCAAGCACGGTCTATTTACGAAATATCTTTTAGAGGCCCTAAATGGTGCTGCAAACTCGGCAGAATATGGTGTTGATGATTTCAGTGTTTCACTCAGTGAAGTGAATAAATTTCTGGATCACAATATGACCGGTGCGGCACGCCGTTTATTTGGACGGCATCAAAATGTTTCAATTCAGGGCGTAGGAAAAAATGCTTTGGCATACCCCTACAAAAAACGCATGTTGCAACTCGATTCGGCAGATACAAAAATTGCTGAATATCAGTACTTGCTCGGCAGAGTCTATCGAACAGGCGAGTCGGGCATCAAAAAGAATATTAAAAAGTTCGTCCTCTGGACCCAAAGAGCGGCTGAACAGGGACACGTTGGAGCGCAGTATAACATCGGAGTGTTGTATTTTCTTGGCGATGGAGTTTCCAAGGATGTTCGGGAGGCTTTGAAATGGTTTCGAAAAGCTGCTGAACAGGGGCTTGCGGAAGCGCAGGATAGAATTGGATACTCTTACTATAGAGGTGAAGGCATTACCCAGAATTTCAGAGAAGCAATGAGATGGTCTCGAAAAGCCGCTGAGCAAGGACACGCAAAAGCGCAGTTCAACATTGGATCTATGTACATAAGGGGCGAGGGTGTTGCTGAGGATATTGGGGAAGCATTGAATTGGTTCCGAAAAGCTGCTGAACAGGGGCATGCGGAAGCGCAGGTTATCCTTGGATTTGTGTACGATAATGGCGAAGGCGTAACCCAGGATTTCGGTGAAGCATTGAAATGGTATCGAAAAGCCGCGGAGCAAGGAAACGCAAATGCACAGTCAAACATTGGAAGAATGCACGAGTTTGGTAGAGGGCTTACTACGGATGTGCGGGAGGCTGCGAAGTGGTACCGCAAAGCTGCGGAACATGGAGATGCGGATGCGCAGTTTTCCTTGGGAAGAAT
>JABJOR010000565.1 GCA_018664265.1 Rhodospirillales bacterium | reverse complement strand
GCATGCCGGTTATACTGCCTGCTGTTGCAGAAGATACGTGGCTGGATGCGAGCCTGCCTTTTGTATCGGTCTCGGAGGTTTTGGTGCCTTATGCAGGGAGTGATCTGTGTTTTGATGAAACCCCGGCCCCGGTGCCGCCGCAAGGTGATCTTTTCGGCTAAATTTTAAATCACATCTGTGTATTTTTGTTGTTTTGTGTGGTTATTTGTGGCATTTATGTGCTGAATAATACTCCACTTCCAATGAAAGTATATCACAGCCATGAACAGCCCTCTTTCCCCCGATCAGCGTGCGCTTGAAGCCTTTCCTGCCGGTATCGCCAATGGCGAATACGGCCTTCCTCCAGAGGAAATTGTCGTTATGGAAAAGGGTCAAGGATGTCGTTTGTGGAGCACGGAAGGCGCGGAGTTCCTCGACATGTCTATGGGCTGGGGTTCCGTCCTTGTAGGCCATGCCAACCCGAATGTTGTCGCCGCCGTACAGGCGCAGGCCCCCAACGGCTCCAACTTTGCGTACCTGAACAGCCAGTCCCTGGCATTGGCTGAGGAAATTCGCAGTATTTCGCCAGCCTCCGAGCGGCTGCGGTTTTGTGCATCCGGCACCGAGGCCACCATGTATTGCCAGCGATTGGCGCGGGCCTTCACGGGACGTGAGAAAATTTTGAAATTCGAAGGGGCCTATCACGGAGCCAATGAAGCCGGGGTTACCAGCCTTTTTGCTTCGGGTAAGGTTAATTTCCCGACACCGGAGCTGACCAGTGCAGGCACCCCCGCCGCCGCCCGTCAATTGCTGGTCGCACCCTACAACGACATCGACGCCCTGCGCTCAATCCTGAGCGAGTACAAAGACGAGACAGCCGCCATTCTGATGGAACCGTTGCAACGTTGCACACCGCCCAGAGAAGGCTACCTGCAAGCCGTGCGCGCCGCCGCCGATGAATTCGGGGTGTTGCTGATCTTTGATGAAGTGGTTACAGGTTTCCGTCTGGCTTATGGCGGAGCGCAAGAATATTACGGCGTGGTGCCGGACATGGTGGCCTACGGCAAGGCGCTCGGCGGTGGCTACCCCATCGGCGCATTCGGCGGACGGGCCGACATCATGGAAATGGTCAACGAGCACCGCATTGGCGGCGATGATTATGTCTGGATGGCCTCGACCCTCGGCGGTAATCCTATCTCAACGGCTGCCGCCAACGCAGCCCTCGGGGTATTTCGCAGCGAAGGCACCTACAATCGTTTGCACGGTATGGGCCAGCAATTACGCGAGAAGATGGGCGCGAAGTTGTCCGATCGCGGTATAACAGGACAGATCATTGGCGATGGCCCGCTGGCACAGGTGGTGTTCTCAAGCGATCCGGTATTTGACTATCGCTCAACCAAAAAAGGCGACAGCGAAAAAGGCCGTGCCATGATGCTGGCTTTGTTCAGACGCCGCGTGTTCCTGAATCCCATGGGAACCAAACTTTATCTGAGCGTTGCCCATGATGACGCAGCTATTGATGATCTGATTGAACGCTTTGATTCTGCGTTGGCGGAAATACACTAGAGCAACCTGGCCTCAAGTGAGGACAGATAAGTTGCTCTATCTTATTGAAAGCGATCAAATTATCTAATCTCAAATGTTTCCATTTGAGATTAGTTTGATCTAGTGCGTAGTCATCTCAACCGGGCGTGCAAATTGAGGTGATTTTCACCTCTCTTTATGCACATTAATCAGGTCGGGTAAATTACGATCCCAGTCTGTGCCGTGACCATACCAATTCCACAAAAGTTTCTGCATACCAATGACATGTATAGATGAATCGTAACCATGGAAAATTCGGCCATCTACAACTGGTGTATACATTGCATCTATGCTGTTGTCAGAAATTCCAAATTTATCAAACTCTTCTGATACAACAAATAGGCCATTAATAGCCGTTGCACAGACCAGCTCATAGCCTTTTAACTTGCCCAGCTCAATCAACGCACGCAAAGAACAACCACGTTGTTGCTCAAAATTACGCTCTTGAATATATAAAACATCATTGGGAATTGACGGATTAAACTCAATTAAGACAAGACGCGGTCTATAGGTTTGCATGGAATCCCAGACGTGCCAGTCATTACCATCAATATCGATGCTCATCAGATCAAGGTTTTGAGGAATATCCGTTTTGCCAAGAATGAAATCAATTGAATCGCTTTGCGCATCAAATCCGATCATTTGATTGATAAGATGTGCCTTATCGTTTCCCTTGTACGTTTCCTTAAGGTCTTCGAAACGGTCCTTGCTCATCTCAATAAGAACCCCGTTCCAATCTTTATGAGCAATCAGGTCATATGTATTGCTCAGATATTTTCCATCCCAGGCACCAAATTCAACACACCATGGATTGTTAACACCCATAATTTCAAAGATTTGATGTATGACACCATCTTCCCCATCGCGGGATGTTATATTCTTCAGGTATTTCATCAAAAAACGGCTATCAGCGTTAAGCCGCTCTGTGTCTATTTTCGCGACAACAGGACAATGTAATGCTTTCGAGATGTAAAGAGAGGCTTGCAGATACAGATCTTCGGGCCAGAAGGGAAATGGGATTGCTTTTAAGGCACCCAGAACATCATGATCAGACTCATTTTCTTCACCAGATGAAAAAAATGTTTTCCACAAATCCCGTATTTCATCTTTAACAATATTGTAATTAACTTGACCAGCATGCCTGAAGAAAAGGGGTTCCAAGTCAGCCCTATATTTAATGGTTATATCGTTTATTGATTTACGTAATTCTATATCGTTTTCGCGTACTCTCATTAAGATTATTCCATGAACACAGAAAATAATATTTATAAAATGTCTGTGTGAAAAACTGATTAATAAGTTTATTGAATGCTTTGACACTAAGTTCGTTGAAGTGCATTAACGGTATATGGTTGAAATATTTTTGATTATTGCTCCTGTTTTCCTGCTGATAATCGGTGGCAATTTGTTGCGCCGTAACGGTATACCCAGCATCGATTTCTGGAATGTGAATGACAAGCTGGTCTACTGGGTCCTGTTTCCGGCACTGTTGTTTAACAAGACCTCTCTTCTCGATCTGTCCGCGCCTCAATTGGGGCCATATCTGCTGGCTATTATTGCCGGGTTCTTTGCCGCCTATTTTTTCTCATT
>JABJOR010000564.1 GCA_018664265.1 Rhodospirillales bacterium | reverse complement strand
GGCATTGGTGCCAATATTACAGGCAGCCGCGCCGATGTGGTGATTTGTGATGACGTGGAGGTCCCCAAGACCTGTGATACACCGGGTAAGCGCGAAGATCTTCGTGACCGTCTGGATGAAATTGAATATGTGCTGGTGCCCGGTGGATTGAAATTATTCGTCGGAACACCACACGCGCGCGAGTCAATCTATGCTGCGCGGAGCACAGACCCGGGTGAGGCTCCACCGTACCTTTATGATTACAAACGACTGGAGTTGGCTCTTGTGGACGAGGATGGCAACAGCCGCTGGCCCGAACGATTTTCGATGGAGCGGATAGAAACCATCAAGCGGCGTTCCGGCCCAGCCAAGTTCGCCAGCCAGATGATGCTGCGCCCCATGTCCATCGTAGACGGGCGGCTTAATCCGGATCGACTGGTCGTCTATGATGCAAACCTCGATTATCGGGAAGCCGGAGGCGAGGCTGAATTACGCTTGGGCGAGAGGCGACTGGTGTCTGCCTCATGCTGGTGGGACCCGGCCTACGGCGCACCCGGACGCGGCGACGCCAGCGTGATCGCCGCAGTCTTTACTGACGAGGATGGCAACTACCGTCTGCATGAAGTCGCCTACCTCAATCACGACCCGAACAAGTTGAATGAGGCGGACGAAGCCACACAGCAATGCAGGCAAGTCATTGATTTTGTCCGTCGTCTGCATTTGCCCAAGGTGACCATTGAAAGCAACGGCATCGGCAAGTTCCTACCCGGGTTACTGCGCAGTGAAATTGCCGCCGCCAACCTGCCCATCGCGGTTGATGGGTCGCATTCAACCAGGGCAAAAGCCATGCGCATTGTCGATGCTTTTGATGCCCCCATGGCGGCGAGCAGGCTTTATGCCCATGCCTCTGTGATGGGCTCGCCTTTGATTGAAGAAATGCGCGAATGGAGGCCCGGTGCCATGACACGAGATGACGGGTTGGACGCGGTTGCCGGATGCTTGCTGGCTGAGCCCGTTCGTCTGCCGCGTCGTGTTGGCACAAAGCCGCCCAAGCGGGCGCCGGAATGGCGGGCTGGCTCGCGCTCCTATGCGGCAAAAACGGATTTTAATTTGTAATCAAACACAAGAAAGGAAAATTTAGATGCAAAATACTCTGACACTCGATCTGGTCTGGTGGATTTCCATGGTGGAACTTCCCGCACTGGCCGGACTGTTTTGGATAAACTGGCGCACCCGCCGTGATATGGAAGATGCGGTTAGTGATGGTGCACACGATTCAGATACTGGCCTCGCCTTTCTGCGCGAAAGCCTTTCGGCCTATAAACTGGAGGTGGCGCAATCTTACGTCTCCATGCCTTACCTGAAGGAAGTCGAACGTCGTCTGACCAGCCATCTGGTCCGCATTGAAAACAAACTTGGTAGTGGCAAAGGGGATGCGTCATGAAGATTTGTCCCTTAAGTGATGCCAACTTGAAAGGCCCCAACGGCCCGGTGATTTCTTCACCGGATAATGAGGCCCCGCCGCCGACTGCGTTTGCATTGGATGTAGATACTCTGGCCCGAACGATTTATGGCGAGGCCCGAGGGGAACTGGTTGCAGGAAAACAAGCCGTCGCCTGTGTGATCCTCAATCGTGTCCGGCGTGCACGGGCACGCGGCGGACGGTACTGGTGGGGTGGCACAGTGCGCGATGTTTGTAGGAAAGCCTGGCAATTCAGTTGCTGGAATGCCCACGATCCAAACCGCGAGAAAATTGAAACCGTCGGGCTGGAAAACGAAAACTTCCAATCCTGCATTCGTGTCGCGCGTCGTGCCATTGCCGGAACCCTGCGTGATACAACATTCGGGGCGACCCACTATCACAATAAAACAGTCAACCCGCCCTGGGCGCGCGGGCGTGTGTCCAGCGTCGAGATCGGCGCACACGTTTTTTACAACAACATTGAATGAACGGAGGAACCTCTCATGCTTGGACTTCTCAGCGCCGTCGCAGGACCGATCCTGGGCGGCCTTTTTAATGTCATCGACCAAACCGTCGTAGACAAGGACGAAGCCGCAAAGATCAAGGCCCGGTTGCAGGAAATGGTCCTGACCGGACAGATGAAAGAAATCGAAGAAGCCGCCGCCATCATCCGCGCCGAAGCCACCGGCGACAGCTGGCTGCAACGCAACTGGCGACCCATGCTGATGTGCCTGTTCGGCGTAATCATCGCCAACAACTATTTAATTGTTCCTTTGTTTGGAACCCCAATCGCCGACATCCCCCCAGACATGTGGGATCTGTTGAAGCTCGGTATTGGCGGGTATGTGGTGGGGCGCTCGGTGGAGAAAGGCGTGAAGGTCTGGAAAGAGCCCGGACCTGGCGGACGTTCTGAATAATTTTAAACAAAGGAGAAGACAATGACACTTACTTTCCCCGGTCGTTTATATAATCGATCAAAAAATACGGATAAAGAAATTCATGGATTGAAAAACTTGCTCCAGATCACCAATCCCGTAGGAAACACATCAAGCAATAACCGTCGAGATGTTGCAAAGGTGGAAACCTTGTTGGGCAAGGCGGGGTACCTGGACCTTGATAAAACGGATGGTCCGACGGGCTATTACGGTGAACGCTTAAAACAGTCTGTGCAAAGATTTCAAAAAGCCAACGGCTTGAAGAAAGACGGCCTCATAAATCCTCGTGGCGAAACCATGCGGATACTGGTCGCCCAAAATAGCAATTCTATTGAAGGACCGACACCGCCAAACGATCCAACAAGTCCAACGGACCCAATTGTAGATACACCTACTTCGCCAGATGTGCCTAGGGTTAATCAACCTACTGAGCCAGAAGCACCTTTTGTCAAAGGGGCAAGGCCACGGCATGATTTGCCTGATGGTGTAACATATGAGGATATTGATAATATTGAGAAAGAAACCGGCCACTCACGAGAACAAATCATAAATGGGCTTTGGAATGATTTGTACTGGAATTTTATTAAGGCCCTGTAAAACAAAATATCCTGTATATGCGTATGGTTGTTTGTCTTTCAAGCAACCATACGTTGTTGTAATGTCATATGATGGAAGCTGTGATTGATCATAAAAATAATGTTTGGCAAGATCGGGTTGTGTTCGCTGGATATATCATTGTCCTTGCATCACCGATTTATGCCTATTTTCTTCCTGGGGCACCAGGGTATCAATTCAATCTTATCAAACACCCCGTGCTGTATTTGTGTTCTCTTGCCATATTGACCTATAGCTTTGCCGTTCCGCAATACAGAAAATGGATTTTGCAATCTTTGTCTCTTAAGTGCTCTTCTTTGAAAACCGTTGCGTTTGTGGGAGGTAAAGTAGCGGTATGGAGTGTTATTGGGTACTATGGAATCGCGGGCGTGCAAGATTTTATTGATGTGTTCTATCCACCCATATCTGTTGGGCCAACGGCATATGATCAATATGCAATGCCTTTATCGGAGTTCCCATATTATTGGCTGGAAATGACTCTTGGGACATTCCTGATTGTGTTCATACAGGAAATATCTTTTCGATGTATATTGTATCAAGTGGCATTAAGACTCCCGTACGGAGTAATCAGCGCGATTATCTGTACATCAGCACTCTTTGGTCTTTGGCACTACTGGAGTGGGTTTGAAAGAATATTGGAAACAGCATTGGGTGGATCTGTTTATGCTGTCCAAACCATATACAGCCGATCTCTGTGGCCAGCAATTCTTACGCACTTTTATATCAACGCATCCATTATGAGTTATTACTCCATATAAATTTTACAGCACTTGAAACCATTCTCATCGCCGAAGTCGGGCAGGAATTTCTTTCCAGCTACCATACGTTGTTCTAGGGTTGCCAGATAGCCATTTTTTATGTGAAGCGGGATCATAAACTCAATGCCAAGTGAATTTTTTACAGCCGTTCTGGCATCCGTAATATTATCAATTATTGCCGGTTTTGGGTTTCTCTATTTTGGTAGTTTTGCTGTGCTGGGAATTTCATTAATTGCCTTGCTTATTGCAAACAGGTTGCAGCTTTATGAGAAGCATGGACTTGTTCATGATCAGGCCGTTCATAATACGGTTCATTTGTACCAATTACAGAAGCGCAATGAAGAAAAATTATCACATGGTGAAAAGCTCGTTGGTAAAATTTCTAATCAACGTCGGAAACTTGCGTTTCGCGGGTTCTATATTTTTTCCATTCTGATTGTGGTGATTTCATTCGCTTTTGAGATTAAAGTTGTCATGAACGCGCTATACCCGGAATCGAGTTAATTTGTTCTGTCCGGTGTAAACGAAAGGAAGCAAGTATGGGAAGTGATATCGCAGAAACAGCAACCATCGGCATCGCCGGAGCCGGGGTGATCGGGGCTAGTTGGGCGACGTGTTTTTTGGCGCATGGATTTGCTGTACGCTCGTGGGACCCATTGGATGAAGATGGCGAGTACATACAGGCCTTCGTTGCGCGCAGCATTGATGACGTTCCTGGGTGTTGGCCTGAGGGCGAGCGTGGCACCCTGACCGTGCATCCCGATATCGCGACCATGGAAATGGGCTGCGACATGATTATTGAAAATGCACCAGAGCGGTTAGAGACCAAAGTTGATCTGCTCGCCCATATTGACCGGGTGGCTGGACCCCATGTTATTATTGCTTCGTCTACCTCATCTTTATTGCTCAGCGATATATCCCGCGACTGCGAGCATAAGGAACGCGTCGTGATCTCCCATCCGTTTAATCCACCGCATATGTTGCCATTGGTCGAGATGTTTGGCATTGACCAGCATCATGTTGATCATGCGGCTCGCTTGTTCCGGGGGGCTGGTAAGCATCCTGTGGTTATGAAAAAAGAAATGACCGGGCACATTACCAACCGCCTGACCTCGGCGTTGTTTCGCGAGGCACTTTATATTTTGGAACAGGGCGTCGCCACCGCCGAAGATATTGACGCCTGTATTGCCAATGGACCCGGTGTGCGCTGGGCCTTGATGGGGCCGTTCATGAGCTACCATTTATCCGGTGGACCGGGCGGTATTGCACATTACCTGAAACATCTGGGGCCAAGCCAGGTCCACCGCTGGAAGGATCACGGCACGCCGGATATGACGGATGAATTCGTTGCCCATGTAATTGATGAAGTCATGCAGTCCACCGACGGGCGCTCGGTTGATGAAATCGCGGCTTGGCGCGACGCCGGGCTAAAAGGTGTTTTGGACGTGAAGCAAAATTTGAAGTATGCCGACGAAGATTGATTTTTAAACGGCTTCGGCCTATATAAAGCGCGTTCCATATCTATAAGGAGAAAGACCCATGAAACGCCGCGCAGAAATAAAGCGGCGGAACCCGGCAGCGACAATTGTGCGAAGGCTCACCACCAAGCGCATCCCCTCTGCCAAAGCGTACCGCCGTCACGACAAACACAAAAGCCGCCCCGATGTTATAAATCGAGACGGCTTTTTTATTGCGTGCGGTTTGTGAGGTTTATTCTTCTTACTATTCCCCGCGAATGACGCCCATGATTTCTCTGGCGGCGCTCGGGATGTGAGTGCCGGGACCAAAGATTGCGGAGACGCCTTTTGATTTCAGGAAGTCATAATCCTGGGCCGGGATGACACCGCCAACGATAACCAGGATGTCTTCAGCGTTTTGCGCCTTCAGCTCTTCGATCAATTGCGGGACCAGTGTTTTGTGCCCGGCGGCCTGTGATGAAATGCCGATGATGTGCACATCATTTTCAATGGCTTCACGGGCGGTTTCATCCGGGGTTGCAAACAGGGCGCCGATGTCTACATCAAATCCGATATCGGCAAAGGCTGTTGCAATAATTTTGGCACCACGGTCATGGCCGTCCTGACCCATCTTGGCAACCAGCATACGCGGGCGACGACCTTCAGTTTTGGCGAAGGTTGCGACATCATCGCGAATGGCGAGGAAATCATCGTCCCCTTCATAGGCCGCAGAATAAACACCGGATATGGCGGTCGTGATCGGCTTGTGACGACCATAAATTTTTTCAAGGGCGTCTGTGATCTCGCCGCCCGTGGCGCGAAGGCGCGTGGCGTTGACGGCAAGGTCCAGCATGTTGCCTTCACCGGACTCAGCTGCATTGGTCAACGCATCGAGGGCAGCTTGGCAGGCGGCTTCGTCGCGCGTTGCCCGGATGTTTTTAAGGCGGGCGATTTGGCTTTCACGAACGGCTGAGTTATCGATGTCGAGAATGTCCAACTCGGCTTCCTTGTCGAGGGGGTATTTGTTGACACCAACCACGACTTCCTCGCCACGATCAATACGGGCCTGACGTCGTGTGGCTGATTCCTCGATAGCACGTTTCGGCATACCGGATTCAACAGCCTTGGTCATGCCGCCCAGGTCTTCCACCTCGGATATCAGTTTGCGTGCAGCATCGGCGATGGAGGCTGTCAGGCTTTCCACGTAGTAGCTGCCGCCAAGCGGGTCGACCACATTGGTGATGCCGGTTTCTTCTGACAGGATCAGTTGGGTGTTACGAGCAATGCGCGCCGAAAATGGTGTCGGCAGGGCAACGGCTTCATCCAGTGAGTTGGTGTGCAGAGATTGCGTTCCACCAAGCACAGAGGCCATAGCCTCAATCGTTGTGCGGATGACGTTGTTGTAAGGGTCTTTTTCGGTCAGCGACACACCGGAGGTCTGGCTGTGGGTGCGAAGCATGCTGGAACGTGGATCTTTCGGATCGAACTGTTCCATTAGCTCGCTCCACAGCATACGGGCTGCACGCATCTTGGCGATTTCCATGAAGAAGTTCATGCCGATCGCCCAGAAGAAAGACAGGCGCGGAGCAAAGGCATCCACGTCGAGACCTTTGGACAGGGCCGCGCGAACATACTCAACACCATCGGCCAGTGTAAACGCCAATTCCTGTACAGCGGTCGCCCCGGCTTCCTGCATGTGATAGCCGGAAATGGAAATGGAATTATAACGCGGCATTTTCTCTGCTGTGTATTCAATAATATCGGCGACAATGCGCATGCTGGGTTCAGGCGGAAAGATGAATGTGTTACGAACCATGAACTCTTTCAAAATATCGTTCTGAATGGTTCCAGTCAGTTTTTCTGGTGCCACGCCCTGTTCTTCGGCAGCAACGATAAAGCCCGCAAGAACGGGCAGGACGGAGCCGTTCATGGTCATGGAGACGCTCATCTCATCAAGCGGAATTCCATCGAACAGGATTTTCATGTCTTCAATGCTGTCGATGGCAACCCCGGCCTTGCCCACATCTCCAACCACACGGGGGTGATCGGAATCATACCCACGGTGCGTAGCCAGATCGAATGCCACTGACAGGCCCTTTTGTCCGGCAGCCAGATTGTCACGGTAGAATTTGTTGGAATCTTCTGCGGTGGAAAATCCGGCGTATTGGCGAATGGTCCAGGGGCGTCCGGTATACATGGTGGCGCGTGGGCCACGGGTGTATGGCGCCAAGCCCGGCAAGGTATCGGTACCCTCCAGATCTTCAAGATCGGCGGCAGTATAAAGCGGCTTGACTTCTATGCCCTCGGGCGTCATCCATGTGCGCTCGCTCGGGGGTGTCCCTTTATAGTCTTTCGTAGCGGCGGCTTCCCAGTCGTTTATAGTGGGCAGATCGGGCTTGGTCGTATCGCTCATTCGGTCTCTCCAGATTTCCATTCAGTGGCTGGGAGTATAACCGCTCAGCGCAGATGCAAAACGATTTTTTTGCAGGTGCGAAGAGATTTTATGTAAAAAAGTGCAGATTTCTGCCGCGATTTCCCTTTATCCACAACAAAATATAGCTAGCCCTGTTGCCGAAAACCGCAATACCCGGTATAAGCTACTACATCTTGTGGATTAGTAAAAATTAATAACAAGAGCTAACAAGCGTCAGATCGGAGCATCTTTTTGCTGTTTCTGGTCCGCATTAACAGTTCGCTATAAGGGAAACAAATACATGTCGACAGGCTTTGAATGGAACGCGGAACGCATCGCAGCATTGATTGCATTGTGGGAAGAAGGATTGACCACCAGTGTCATCGGAACCCGTCTCGGGATTACCAAGAATGCTGTGGTTGGCAAGGTCCATCGTTTGGGCTTGCCCAAGCGCCAGTCTCCAATTCGTAAATCGGCTGAAAAAGCGGTTAAACCAACAGGCCAGGTTATCAAACTTGATAAACTGTCAGGGGATATGTGCTGCTGGCCAGAAGGCGAGCCCGGCACCGAGGAGTTCAGCTTCTGCGGCAAGGACGCCGTTCCGGACAAGCCATATTGCCTGGATCACTGCAAACGTGCGTACGTGCGCATCACCCGTGATGGTCGCAAGGTTGCCGTTGCATAAAAGCTGCTGATCAAAAGTCTATTTAAGAAAACGGCACGATTTGGTATAAACCAAACGTGCCGTTTTTTTATGAGCAGGAAGTGAAATTTCCACTATGAGCCTATCTGACAGAATTCACGATGTGCACCCTTGCGATCCGGCGGATTATGTTCCGTTTTTGGTGGAGGGCTTGCGCGTTGGTATGATGAAGCCTGAATTTGCTGAATGCCTAGCGGGTTTTGCGGATGTTTTTGATGTCTCTCGAGTGGCCGTTTCACTTTCTCCCCTTTTGAATGATCATGGATCGCGCTCGCAGGCGGTGGCGGGTGTTCTGGAGACTTTGCGCGAGCAGGGGCAAATCCCAGGCTGGCGCGGCGAGTTGTATCCGGTTAATCGGACGTTTGATGAGCCCAGCCTGTTTGATATGGAACGCGCCGCGTCCACTTTGTTTGGTATTCGCACCTATGGCGTTAATTTATTAGGATATGTCCGTGATGGTGAGCAACTCTCCATGTGGATTGCACGGCGCGCGCAAACCAAGGAGACCAATCCGGGGAAGTTGGACATTGTGGTCGGCGGTGGTCAGCCTGTGGGAATTTCGTTGCGTGTTAACCTGATCAAGGAATGTCAGGAAGAAGCCGCTATTCCTGAAAGTCTGGCAAGTCGTGCGGTTGAAGTTGACGCGACTTGTTTTTGTACACTTCGCCCCGAAGGCATTCGAGATGATATACACTATAATTATGAACTTGAACTACCACGGGATTTTATTCCGAAAAATACCGATGGCGAAGTTGAAGGGTTTTATCTGTGGGAGATTGAAAAAGTCATGGAAGTTTTAGGGGCAGGCGACGAATTTGCCTTTGATTCTGCGCTCGCCATTCTTGATTTTCTCGCTCGTCACGGCAATATACTAAGTAATGATCCTGTATGCGCCTTATTAAAACGGCACAAAATAGAGAGCAACTAATGGCTGAGAACACGAACAATGCCCAAATGGGCAAGGATATGCTTTATCCGCCGTTTGCGAACAATAATGACGGCACGCTTGATGTGGGGGATGGCCATCAGGTTTATTGGGAAGAAAGCGGTAATCCGGCAGGCCCTGCTGTGATATTTCTGCATGGTGGCCCCGGTGCGGGATGTGCACCAGCCCATCGTCGGTTTTTTGACCCAAAGCACTGGCGTATTGTGCTGTTTGACCAACGCGGTTGTGGTCGCTCAACACCTGCGGCAAGTGTTGAGTCCAATACCACACAGCATTTGATTGCTGACATCGAGAGCATTCGTGAACACCTAGGTATTGAGCGCTGGTTGGTTTTTGGCGGATCGTGGGGCTCTACATTGGGGCTGGTGTATGGCATAGCCCACCCCGAGCGGTGTTCAGGCTTTGTCTTGCGAGGGATTTTTCTAGGCCAAACAGAAGAAGTTCGCTGGTTTATGGAAGACATGGGGCGGTTTTTCCCGGATGCAAAGCGTAACTTCCTGGCAGCCTTGCCGGAACAGGAACATGAAAACTTGCTGGAAAACTACCATCATCGATTGGTCGATGTTGATCCTGATATTCATCGCCCTGCGGCGAAAGCCTGGAGCAATTACGAGTCAGCCTGCGCACGTTTAATTCCACCTGCCCATAGCGATACAGCAGGCTCCTTGCCGCTTGCCCGGTTGGAAGTGCACTATTTTGTCAACGATATGTTCCTGCCCCAGAATTATATATTGGATAATATCACTGCAATAAGCCATCTGCCCTGTATTATTGTTCAAGGGCGTTATGATATTATTTGCCCACCCTGGAGTGCAGAAAAACTGGCTTTAAACTGGCCCGGATCACGGTTGGAAATTGTCGGTGATGCTGGGCATTCAGCATTCGAGCCAGGGATTGTGGGGGCCTTGGTAAAGGCAACCAACACCATGAAATTAAATGCATAAGAAAACCTGTTCTTGCAACTTGAGTAGATTCTTTTATTATTCCGGGCACGCACTATAAGAATAATCATGATGCTATAGACCGAGAGATTATGAGGGCTTGATGAAAAAGTTTGTAAATCGAACAGCAGCTATCTGTATTGCCATATTCATGGGATTGGCAGGCAGTGCCGTATCCAGTGTAGCCCATGCAGATGATCCTGCATTTTTGAGCTTCTCGGCGGGTGCTTATGATTTCAACAAGCGCGATGATACTGCAACGGAATTTCGTCTGGAATATCGCTCTGACTATAAAATGTGGGAACTAAAACCCTTCGCCGCTCTTTCTGGTACCACCAACGGAACCTATTTCGTCGGTGCGGGTGTCCTGATGGACGTCTATTTCGGCAGACGTATTGTGCTGACCCCCAGTTTTGCGCCGCATTATTATTCTAAGGGTAGCGATGATAATAAAGATCTGGGCCACAATCTGGAGTTCCGCTCTCAGGTTGAAGTTGCCTACCGGTTTGATAATCGCTCTCGCCTTGGTTTGGCTGTGGCGCATTATTCCAATGCCAGCATCGGCAATAAGAATCCGGGTTCAGAAATCCTGTCACTGTATTATTCTATTCCAACCAACCTTCTGTTCGACTAAATCAAGCTAATTTCAAATGGAAACATTTGTGGTTAGATAATTTGATCGTTTCCAATAAGGTTGGGAAACTTATCTGTACTCACATGAGGCTAGATAGCTCTAGAATTATTCCAGACTATCCAAATTCAGACTAAAATGTCGTCTTGGCGACGTTTCTGACTAGAGAAGCGCCGCTTTTCTGTCATTATCCCCCATAAGAATGCGGTTAAACTCAATACAGTTGAGTTTTTCTTAATCAGATATCATCGGGGGATGAGATGGCACGTCGTTCAAAATCCAGAAATAGATCCGCTTCAAACAGTCCAGAGGCCGCCGTTGTCCACGGGGGCATGAATGGGGGGAATTATCGGCCGCTTAAACAAACAGATGTAGAGCGCATTATTGATGCTGCCTACACAGTGCTGGAACGCACTGGTATTGAATTGGCCCCCAGCCAGTGCCGGGATGTCCTGTTGAAAGCAGGCTGTACGGTTGATGCGACTTCTGATCGCATCCTGATGCCTCGCAAGGTGGTCGAGCAAGGGTTGAGCACAGCAGCCAGTGAAGTTCTGCTTGCCGGACGCGCGCCGGAACATGATTTGAACCTGGGTGGCAGCAAGGTCTACATGGGAACGGGCGGGTCGGCCATTAACATCGTTGATCTTGATGGATCATTGCGGGAAACAACATTGGTCGATAACTACAATATCGGTCGTCTTGTTGATAAGCTTGATCACATTCATTTTTATATGCGTCCGGTTGTCAGCCGTGAAATTCCGGTTGAGAACCTTGATATTAATCAGTACTACGCCTGCATGACGGCTACCAAGAAGCACGTCATGGCGAACGCTTATGATCGCTCCAGTGTTGCTGAAATTCGCGCGCTGGGTGAAATGATGGTTGGCGGTGCTGATGCCTTTGATGCCCGTCCACCTTTATCATTTGTTGCATGCTGGACGGTGAGCCCACTTCGTTATGCTGAAGAAACTGTTGATGTGGTTGATGGCATTGTTGAGCACAACATGCCGCTCGTGTTGTCTTCTGCTCCACAATCCGGTGCCACGTCACCAGCAGCCCTTGCCGGATCACTGGTCCAGATTTGGGCCGAGCAACTTTCCGGTGTTGCCTATGTGAACCTGCTCAATCCCGGTCATCCGGTTATTGTCGGCTGTGTCCCGGCCCAGGCCGATTTGCGTACAGGTGCCTATACAGGCAGTTCGGCAGAAGCCTCGGTAATGAATGCTGCATGCGCCCAGATCGCACAGCATATGAAACTTCCCCTCTATAATTCAGCCGGTATCGCTGAATCCAAAACCTCTGACAGTCAGGCTGGCATTGAAAAAGTATTAACCAGTCTTGCAGCAGGTCTGTCTGGCGCCAACTACATTCACCATTCCGCAGGTTTCCTGGAAAGCATGTTGACCGTATCCTTTGCCCAGTACGTTATTGATAACGAAGTCAATGGACAGGTCATGCGTATGGTTCGCGGTATTGATATGAGCGAAGAAGCCTTGTCTATTGACGTTATTGATACGGCATGCCGTACGGACGGTCATTTCCTTAATCAACCGCAGACCATGGCGTTGATGAAAACCGAATACCTTTACCCGGATATTATAAATCGCTCTAACCGGGCTGATTGGGAAGCCGATGGTTCCATGGATCTACGCGAAGCCGCAACCAAACGGGCAGAGCTGATTTTAAGTGAAAACTGGCCGAGCGTCATCTCCGATGAAGTGGATGCAGAAATCCGCAAACGGTTTGAAATTCTGTTGCCACGGAATGTGATGCGTCCTTAAAAAAATATTTTACAAAGACTATAGACATAACGTGTCGGGCGGGTGAACCTGTATATCTGAATTAGTACGGGAGTTTCAGGCTATGGAATCCACACCCAAGCGTGTTCTGATTTGCGACGACGACCCAATGATTTTGGCGTTGTTAAAGGTGCAACTTGAATCACTTTCTTGCGAGTTGGTTGGTGAGTGCGTAAACGGCGGTGATGCCATCAAGCTTTATGCTACGGCAAAGCCGGATCTGACATTGATGGATATCAGCATGCCGGATGTCAGCGGTATAGAGGCTATTGTTGAAATTCTCAAAATAGATAGTGCGGCCAAGGTTGTCATGATCAGTGCGCTAAACGACACTGTAGTTGCAGAAGCCTGCATGCAAAAAGGCGCAACGGGTTATATCCAAAAGGGTCTTGGTCCAGAGGCTATGCGAGCCGCTTTGGCGCGGCATTTGGAAACCACAATAGAGATAAAACAAGACAGCTCGGAATCAGTAAGCTCTGAGGGGGTCTATGATATTGAAAAAGCCGAGCAGCAAGTTTCGCAATGGTACTGGCACGGGATAGCAACGTACTTTCGCTGTAAATGGGATGCGGATCCAGAAAATTGCGACATTGCGCTGGTCGGGGTTCCGCACAGTTCCGGCAATGGCTCAACCGAGCGCGATCAACATCTTGCACCGCGCGCTGTGCGTAATGTGTCAGGCGCTTATCGACGTGCCCATATGAAATATGGTTACCGTCCCTGGGATGAGGTAAGGATCAATGATCTTGGCGATGTACCGCTACCTCATGCCATGGTTAATGATATTTGTGTTCAGCATATGGAAACGTATTTCAAGCGATTGGATGCGGCAAATACACGCCCGGTTTCCATTGGTGGCGACCATGCGATTACCGGACCGATCCTGAAAGCGATTGCCGGGGCAGATGCAACAATTACTGGTGGTGCGAAAGCGGCTCTTCTGCATTTTGATGCCCATACGGATGATTATGATCACTTACCGCACTGGCTTGGCAGTGAACGTTCTGCCGGACATTGGGCTGCTTATCTGGTATCGGAAAACCATGTTGATCCCCACAAAAGTATACAGATCGGAATGCGTGGCAATCGCCCCAAGCCAAAACCGCTCGACAAGATCAGCCCGCGCGGTTACCGCATTATTACCAATGATGAATTTGATGAAATTGGTGTGGAGCGTACAATTGAGGCCATTCGTGAACGGGTTGGCGATGCGCCGCTGTACATAACCTTTGATCTTGATGTGCTTGATCCGGCAGACGCCCAGGCGGTGTCAAATCTGGAAGCAGGATACGCCGGAATGCGGGTCTATGATGCCATAAAGATTTTCCACGGCCTGCAAGGCATGAATGTGATTGGCGCCGACATTGTCTGTATGATCCCGACAAAAGACAGCCCCAATAATATTACCGCCATGAACTCCATGGTCTTGATGTTTGAGCTGATCGGTTTGGTCACCGAAGCTATTCGTAAGAAATAACCGATCTTAGACGGATGTTCCGCCATCGATAGACATGGCGGCTCCAGTAATTTGCCGGGCGGCATCAGATGCAAGGTAAAGCGCCAGTGCGGCGACTTCTTCGGGCTGTGTCATGCGCCCTGTGGGGCTGTCTGCATCACACTGTTTTAAAGCCGCTTCCAGGTCAAGTCCTTGCTGTTCTATTTCGTTGGTAATCATGGGGGTGTTCACATCGCCGGGGCATATTGCATTAACACGGATGCCTTCATGGGCATGATCCAAAGCCATGGCACGACTCATTTGGACAACTGCGCCTTTGCTGGCACAATAAGCCATTGCTTTCTTTCCACCCCGCAATCCCCAGTCCGAGGCGATGTTGATAATTGCCCCTTTGGTTTTGCGCAAATGTGGCAAGGCTGATCGGCTGAGAGTGAAAAGCGCCGTAACATTAACTGCCATGGTTTCAGCCCACATGCTATCGGTGGTTTCCTCTGTATCGGCTCGATAAATTATGCCGGCAGAATTCACCAACACATCAATGGAGCCGAATGTATTTATGGCGTGATCTACGAGATTTTGTGCGGCATCCGGGCTTTGCAAGTCGCCAATCCAGGTTGATGCCCCTGAAATATCTTCTACAACCTTCATGACTCGTTCGTGATTGCGCCCTGCTGCAATAATGTTAAAGCCCGCATTAGAAAAACTTTCTACACAGGCTGCGCCAATACCTGAACTGGCACCAGTTATAATAATAGTTTTTCTTGGCATTTTGTGTATTCCTAATGCATATAACCAAGATAAATAGAAGAAAATATTGATCTTGGTTAAGATTCTTCTGTGCTTTTTCTATATACTGTTCCGTAACGTTAGTTTAGTGCGTGAAATAATGTTATTATGTTATTATAATATGTGTAAGTAATATACGTTTAAAATGCTGTATGGGGAACAGCAGTTATAAACGATTTTATATTTCCCAGGTTTATTCAAGTGATGATAATCAACTTCATTCAATGACTTGATGGGGCGTTTTTTTCTGGTTTTGGGCAAGTAAGTCCATAACTCGCAGTTATGACAAGTTTATGTAGAGGGTAGTGATATGTCGGTTCTTAAAAATCTAAAGATTGGTGCGCAGATAGCTCTTATTGCGGGGATTGCAATAATGGGCTTCGTTATTGTTGGGGTAATGTATATTACCAGCACCAACACACAGGCCGGTTTCGCCGAGACACAGAAATCTGAATCCGCTGGCGTTTTATATGTCGCCGAGGTCACAAAAGGTTTCCTCACGGAAAGACGCAATGAAAAAGATTTCTTCCTGAGAATGGACCTGAAATACGCTGAACGCCATAAGGCGGAAGTCGCCAACGTATTACCCTACTTTGAAAAATTAAAAGAAATTCATCAGGAACCGGATGAACAGCAACTCGTCGGAGAAATGGAAGAAATTTTCCTCGCTTATGCGGCGCAATTCAATGAAGTTGTTGAAGACTGGAAAGTGATCGGGCTTACTCAAAAAGAGGGTTTGTACAAAATCTTGAATGATCTTGGCGAGGAGGTTGTTGGTGATCTCAAGCCACACCCGGAATTGCTCGTGGTTTTCCTGGAAATGCGTGAACATGAGAAATCTTTCATGCTTACCTTGTCAGAAAATGACCGCACCAGCCTTGCTGCTTTTGCCGATGAATTTCGAGCCGCCCTTGTGGATGAAGACCTGAGCGAAGCAGAAAAAGCAGAAGTTGCAGATGACATTGTTCAATATCAGAAAGCTTTTGAGCAAGTGGCAAGTCTTCGTGCTGAAATTGCAGGAGACCAAAAGGTTTTGAGCGCAACGTTTGCCAGCATTATTCCAGGTCTTGAGTTCTTTGATGAAAAAGGCTCTGCGGACGCTTTGGCTGCTACCGAGGCATTAGAAGAAAACAAGGCCTCTACATTTTCTTTGATGGCGACGACTATTGGTGTTGTTACGGTTATTGTTCTCATGCTCGGATATGTTATTGGCCGTGGTATCTCCAAGCCATTGGCTGAAGTTGCCGGTAACATGGATGAGTTGGCAAAAGGCAATCTGGATGAAGAAATTCTGAATACAGATTACACCAACGAAGTTGGCACCATGACAAAGGCTGTTGAGGTGTTTAAAGAAAATGCCATTGAAAACCGCCGCCTTGCGGCTGAGGCCGAGAAGGAATGCGTTGAACGCGCAGAGCGTGTTGAACAAAGACGCATTGAAGAGGTCGAAGCAGAAAAGAAAGCTGCAGAGGCTGAAGAGCTCCAGAAGCGTGAAATGGAACAAGAGCGTAAACGCGTAATGCATGAAATGTAGTGGTTCAGACTTGATCTGACAGTTACCAGATTTGAGGCAGCGTCTGTCAGGTCAGATTTGGTCTACAAATTTTTCCTTCCAGATACTTTTGCCGCCCTCCAGAGTCTGCATAGGCGTTTTTCCCTCGCAGATTTT
>JABJOR010000563.1 GCA_018664265.1 Rhodospirillales bacterium | reverse complement strand
TTTTCTTAAATGTAATTTTCAACACATCTATGGTTGGAAGATTCGTGCTTCGGGATTTGATCTCGAATTTGTAGACCTCCCAGTTCTCTGGCTTGAATGCGTTATCGTTCGGCAGGCTTTCCTGAATTACAGGTGTGACATTTGTGACGATAGGCGGAACGTCTGTGAGTACAGGCGTGACATCCGTAACGATAGGTGGAACATCTGTGAGTACTGGTGTGACATCCGTAACGATGGGTGGAATTTCATAGTCAGAAGAAGAGGGTTGCTGAATAATAGTCAGTTTGTAGGGGCCGGAGTTTCCACAATATCCCCAGGTTCCAGAAAGCCTATTGCCAATATCATTACATGTTAACTGAACGCTTCCCCAATATCTGCTTTCATGAAGATTTTGACTGCATTCCTCCTTGGATTTATTTTCCACCCAGTTGCCAGAAAATTTCTTCTCTTCATTTTGCAGAAAAAGCCTCCCATTATCGGATGCATTATAGTTTCCAAGAATTTGCTCACCTTTTATGCTTTCCAGATGCATAGCCCCATCGGATTTTTCATCTTCTTGCCAACTTACAACCCATTTGCCCGATACATTAAAGCAATTGGTGGAGACGGGCGGGTCGTCTTCCTCATGCGCACGGCTCACTGTTGCTGCCAGTATATGGGGTTGAGGTAGCATGAGAGCGGGCTCATTACCTTTCAATCGGTTTGTTGTTGCGCTCAGAATGTGAGGGGAAGGTAGCACAAGTTCGGGGAGATTAACTTTTGATCTGTTAGCCGTGGCCTCCAGAGTATTAGAGGCGGGTAACGTGAGTTTGGGAATTTCAGATTTTTCCCGCCTGACTGTTGCACTTATGTTGTGAGGTTTGGGGAGGATTAGTTTCGGTACTGAGGAATCGGCATTGGCTTCGCCCGGAACATGGATTAAAGTTACTCCTGTCAGTATACTCAAGCAGGTTAACATTTGCCGCATGCAATTACTCATGACACTCCCCCTTACTTTAGCCTGTTCATTGTTCTTCAAGATTTTAAATTCAATAAATCGTCAGGCGTCACTGGGGGATTATTTTATAAAACTTATCACCACGATAATTCTTCCAGGCTTTCGCCCAAGTAGTGGCTGCCTGCGCTGCTTGATCTAGTTCAGCTTTAGAGAAAGCATCCGGAACTTCGAACCATGCATCTTTTTCTCCGGCCGCAGGTGATAAATTTATAAATAAAAAGTTATAATCAGGATTGCTTCTATCGATGGGGTTCGCATTCCAGAAATATATACCGTTAGAGCCGCCATTATCAAATTTAGTGAAGTAACTCTCTGCGAGCATATCCCACAATTCAGGGTTTTCTGAAGTTGAATGGTTGGCATTAATAAATTCGTTGGATTGGGTTAGCTCTAATGATTCATACCAACCTTCTATCACGAGTTTTGCATGCGCGTGGTTGGAACCAAGTTTACAATTGCCTTTTGTTTGCGGTGCGACAATTCTTACCACACATTCTTCACCATTACCGGTTGGCGTTTCAGAAGAAACAATCTCTTCTGCCTGTGCGTTATTAATAATGGTATTCCATGTAAGCAACACGAATAGCACTGTAATAATTCTGGATAAAATTTTCATAAATTCCTCCTTCATCAACATACAAACATTTGTTGCACAATTTGCGTTAAATTCCAATAGGTGAAATGATATTGGAAAGCTATGCCAAATAATTGATACTTAAATTTATGATATCAATCAACGTGCCAAAAACCGATAATGTTTGAATAAGTAACATAGGATAAAGGGTATGGGTGGGCTTAAATCTTTAGGCTATATGATCGTAGAAACCATAGGATCATGGATCGGGCTGCTAGCTTTTACTGCTATTGTCTTTGTCCTCTTTGGTTTCTCAGGTGCCCTATCGACTGTAATCGCTGATATTTTTATGGTCGGAGATATTGTTGCCATGGTTTTGACCTTTCTTATAGCGAGTTGCATATTAGCTGTATGTTATATTTTTTATATCAAAAATCTGTCCCGCTATATCAAGCAAGGAAAGAGTGAATCTCTTGAAAAATCATATAAAACCAACTCTAAGCGATCTAGACAATGATGCTTGATTATGCTGCTTTATCTTAAAGAGTGTGTTGTAATGAAAAACCTTTTTGTTAATGTGATTATAAAATGCATATTCATTCTAGCATTCTTTTTTCTATTTCCCCGTGGAAGTTTGGCGGAGAGCTATGATGTCACTGCATACATTGATTTAGAGGTTGCTGCTGATCAACCAATTCGAGAATATTTGAAAAACCCGGGCGAAGATAGTGACGATACACCACCTATAAACATACAAAGAAGCAACATTGCTTCATGGTTGGATCATCTTCTTGAACGGGGCATAACAGTCGTAACAGCGGAAGTTATGAATCTGGATGGTGCAGTTTTTTATCCTTCAACTGTCCTTGGAAAAATTGGCTTCAAGCAACCAGAAGATTATGGGGATTTATTTAGCTTTCTCGTTGAAGAGTCAAAAAACCGAAACCTAAAAGTTAATGTGCTGATAGAAGACCTAGCTCATATTATTCAAAATGGTAAAGAGTATTCAGACCAGTTGGATGTCAGTGTGATTTCTCCGGAAATTGTTTCATCCTGGATAGGTGAACTTGCTGAAATCGGACGGCAACATGGCACTTCTATCTGGGTAAATGAGGAGGCCTATTCAACAGATTATATTGCTGCGATCGAGAGACGGGCAAAAATCGAAGGAATCACATATGTTCATTTCTTTGATGATCGATATGGAAGAGGTGATATCTGGCTCTCGGAAGACTATGCTACCTATCCAATGGATCCATCCAGAAATAAAGCAGATGCAAACATGCTTGTTAACATGAGCAAAATGGGTTCGGTTCATGGAACACTTGGACATCTTAATATTATGTACGCTCATGCTGTTTCTCAAAACAAGCCAGCAGGATGTTTGACTGCCGGCGAGTGGGGTATGCAAAACAAGGTTCAACCAAGTATTTGTTTATTTCGTTCTGTCCAGTTTGACCTTGCAATGCATGGGTTTGTTGCTGCGACACAAGATGATGGCAGCTACAATCCAAACGAACTTCGCTTTGCAATCGATTATGATCATAAAATATTACGTGAACAGATTAACCGTTATGGCAAGAAATCATCGGATGCCCCAAAACCAGTTGCAAATTTGATCATCACCCATGCAGGTGAAAACGATGAATATTATTTCGATATGCGCCAATCAGTTTTGCAATCTGCTAGTACAGCATTATTAGCAGCAGGCTATGAGTTACGCGTAACTCATGATCAATTCCTTGAAAATGCAGTGCTCTACTATGTAGTCGGTGTTGCATCCTTGTTCGATCAAAAAGAGGATTTGCCAGATACAATTTTATCTCTCTCAGACAACCCTGAGGCAAATTCAGTGAAGGTGATTTATCACCCTCTTGGGATTCCAAATAGCAAGAACTGGTTAAAAACAATGGCTCGTGCTGGCGGAAATTTTATCGAGGGCCTTAGTGGGAACGAGGATATAAGCCCAATTCCATACGAGGTTGAAGTTATATATCAAAACAAGTTATACCCTGTTCACTGGCGAGGGCATTATCCATGGCCTGAGAACTCTTCTGACGCTGCACGGCAATATGAAGAGCATATGATATCGGTGATAGACTCTGATATGCCCTTGATTGTCGGTAATCTTGATGCTCAATTTGGATTGGATAATACAAAAATTCCTCTTGTAATATCTAAAAATAAAATTTTTTTTATAAATGGGAACTATCTGCACCTGGATGCAGCGTCTGCACTGGCAAATTTATTTTCTGGCAAGCCCGTCTATCTGTCACCCAGTTATGGATATTTGACAACGGGAAAAGATAGAAGTGCATTCTTTGCCGCAGCCGAAACTGAAGTGAAATTACGCATCGGAAATACCTGTATCGCATATGCTGTTGATGCCAGCGGCCAATCTATTCGCGACGCATTTAAAGTAATCGATGGCGTTATGCATGGTAATTCACCTAAATGGGGATTGATTATCGCTACAGCAAATGAGTGCTAAAAACTCTAGTAGGCTAAGTGCTTAAAATACTAGTTATCTTTAATTTTTCAAATCGAATATTTATAGTGCAAATTCCCGCTAAAGGCTAAACCCGGACTCTTTCAGTGCATAGGAATTATGACTGGTTCCATGAGGCAAGCAGAAGTCATAAGCGCAATTTCCTAATTCTGAGTTCCGGTTACAGGGTTACGGTGACAGTGCCCATAATTGACGTTAGCCAAAGCCAACTTTATGGCCCGCAGGAACCACCACAGTGGCCTGATCAAACAGCATGCGCCCGCCTACGCGGAATGTGAGTTCATTTATATGTAACATGATGAAGTGCTACATAGAACAGCACGCCCAAGAGTAAACCTTTTGCGTTTTGGGATGGGGAAATGGTTGGTATTGGGGTGTCTGGTTATAACGAGAAATCAGGACATCACTTGAGATTAATATTTTGGCTGCGATACCCAATTCTTTCATTCGGAGCCTATTGATCCCATTCAACCACGGTCCCAGAGTAACGACTTATGCACTCTTACGTTCATGAGATAGTGTATTCGGGTTAATTGTGGAACATATATCCAGAGCCATCATGTGCAGCAGCACACATTTGGCCTCATTAATGTACATCCCAACAATTTCATTGTACTCCAACGCGATAGTCCGTTGGTGTCATACCCATGCTGGCCCGGAAGTCTCGACTGAAATGAGCACTGTCGGAAAACCCGGTACAGAAAGCGATGCTCGTTACTGGCGCATCACCCTCAGCCAACAAAGAACATGCTTCATGAATTCGCACGTTGCGGATGAGGCTGGAAAAATTAAGCCCCGCTTCTCCAAGCTTTCGTTGTAACGAACGTTTGGACTGCCCGGTTTCCTGTGCCAATTCACCCACTTTCCATTGATGTGAAACATCTGCCATTAAGAGTCGGACTAAAGATTCGATGTGGGTAGTTTGATCATGGGGTATTGGTAAGGAAATAATTTCTGAAACTGGATTGTTAATCCGAGATGAAAAACTTTGCCATCCAATCTGCCAGGAATCCGTTACAAGTTTTTCAACATTTCTTGGCAGCTTAAACTGCCCGTTTTCTCGGATAACAAACCCGGCACGGCCTTCAATTTGCATCTCACACCGAAGGCCTAAACAGCCGATTCCCTCCAGGAGCGCAATTATCAAGCCGCAAATCAAGAAATTCTCCGGCATTGTTGGAGCCCCACCGTTAATTGCGTATCTCTGAAAATATGCCATGTTTTCATCATTTTGCTGGATACAAACACGGTTCGACGAATGAGAAAATTTTTCAAATCGTTGCCATTTTTCAAAAAGATGCTGTGGTTTTTTTGAGCATAAAGCAGCTCGCCAAATTGGGTCGTACTGCGCTTCCTGAATTCCCTGCCCAATAGATAGAAGGAAATCAGCCCCGGCTTCCTGCCAGACAAGCTTTAGTATACTTCGTTTCAACTCCGCGGGTACATGTGCTTGGCGAAATGAACCCGTTGGTCGACTATGAACACCTAATAAATCGGGGTGGGCACGCTCGACCTGGCGAATGATGAGTTCTAATATGCTGGCTCTGGCAAAACTTCGTATGGCTTATATTCCTTCTAAATAAATTTTCTGGAACTGTTTTACATTAACTCATTTAATTCTCAAAATTCATAGGCAGTCGACTGACCCTTATACCCGTTGCGGCAAAAATGGCATTGGTAATTGCTGGCGCCACTGGCCCAAAGGCAGACTCACCAACTGCCGTTGGTGGAGCATCGGATTTAACGAGATCAATTATCATCTGTGGGGTTTCACTGTGGCGCAAGAATTCGTAATCATCAAAGTTGCGTTGTTTAACCATACCTTCCGCAAACGTAATCTGTTCCTTAAGAACCATACTGCACCCCCAGACAATATTGCCAACGATTTGATTTTCAACCTGGTCAGGATTGATCACCAGACCACTATCGTGCACACAGTAAATTTTTCGAATACTCAAATCCTTGATGGCTACGTCCATTTCAACTTCGGCTATTATTGCTACATAGGTTTCATTTTTATAAATGGCACAGGCGATACCGCGACCGATATTCACGGGTGAAGTGCTCCCCCACTTAGCCAATTTTGCAACACGTTTTAAAACACCGGCCAATCGGTATTGTGTTGAAGTCAAATTTTTCAAACGAAATGAAAGGGGATCAATATTGGCGGTGTCTGCTAGTTGATCAATCATACTTTCAATGGCGAATGTATTGGGCGCCGATCCCAATCCACGCCACGCTCCAACGGAGACTGGCGTGCGAATATCCGAATAACGAACCCTTTGGTTATTAATATTGTAAGGTAACAGGCTGCCTCGTGCCGTACCTTTATCAGCGACCACTTTGTCCATGATCCAGGCAATATTGCCAGGAACCAGGCCCGTAATAATCGGCGAGGAAACAAAGTCGTGTTGCCAATGATCAATCTGTCCTTCGTCAGTGATCCCGGCTTTAATAAAATGAGAAAATCGTGGTTGAAAATAATTGTAGGCAAATTCTGTTTCCCGGTCCCATTCGATGCGGACCGGAGCCCCCACCGCCTGCGAGAGAAGGGCTGCTTCTTCTGATGCCTGGCACGGAACACGCCCACCAAAAGCACCACCCATTCGGTGCGGATGGACAATGACGCTCGATGCTGAACGCCCAATGGCTTTGGCCACGCGACGTTGAACAAAAAAAGGGTCCTGACTACCACACCAAACCTCAGCATTTTCCTTTTTCACTGAAACAATAGCGGCGCGGGGTTCCATGGCAGCATGAGCTGCAAACGAGGTTTCAAAAAGGCCTTCGATCTGATGCTTTGACTGGGCTTCTCTGTTATTTACAACACCTTGAGAGACCAAAGTATG
>JABJOR010000562.1 GCA_018664265.1 Rhodospirillales bacterium | reverse complement strand
GTTCTGATGTGCGAGCCATCAACATCAGCATCGGTCATGATGATGATCTTGTGATAGCGGCATTTTTCCACATCAAATTCATCGGAGATACTGGTCCCCAGCGCCGTTATCAGTGTGCCGATTTCAGCCGAGCTGAGCATCTTGTCAACACGGGCGCGTTCCACATTCAAAATCTTGCCGCGCAAGGGCAGGATCGCCTGGTTTTTTCGATTGCGTCCCTGCTTGGCTGACCCGCCAGCAGAGTCCCCTTCCACGATAAAAATTTCAGAAAGAGCCGGATCGCGTTCCTGACAATCGGAAAGTTTGCCAGGCAGGGATGAGACATCCAGCGCTCCTTTACGCCGGGTCAGATCGCGCGCCTTGCGTGCGGCGTCCCGGGCAATGGCGGCTTCAATAATTTTACCGATAACCCGCTTGGCTTCATTGGGGTTTTCTTCAAAGTGGCGATCCAGTCCTTCACCGATCAGGCTTTCAACAATCGGGCGCACTTCGGAGCTTACCAGTTTATCTTTTGTCTGGGATGAGAACTTGGGGTCAGGAACCTTGACAGAAACAATGCAGGTCAGACCTTCACGCGCATCATCACCGGTGATATTGACCTTGGCTTTTTTGGCAAGGCCACTGGATGTTGCGTAGTTATTGATGGTTCGTGTTAATGCCCCTCTGAACCCGGCCAAATGTGCGCCGCCATCGCGTTGAGGGATATTGTTGGTAAAGCATAACGTGGTTTCGTGATAGCTGTCATTCCATTGCAGGGCAAATTCAACGGTCACATCATCTTTGGTGGCTTCGCCGTAAATCATTTTCTGGGTTAGAGAATTCTTGGCCCGATCGAGATATTCCACAAAAGCCTGGAGACCGCCTTCGTAATGCAGGTCTGAAACGACCGGTTCAGGGCTGCGAGAATCTGTCAACTCCAGATGAACACCGGAATTCAAAAATGCCAACTCCCGCAAGCGGTGCTCCAGTGTTGCAAAATCATACTGGATCATGGTGAAGGTTTCTTCAGAGACCATAAATGTAATTTCCGATCCCGTATAAGGGCCAGAGCCATCTTCCTTCATGGGGCTATCGCCAACCACTTCCAAAGACTTCGCTGTATCACCGTTCTCAAAACGGGCATAATGTTCTTTGCCTTCGCGGTGGATGCGTAATTCCAGCCAGACCGAAAGGGCGTTCACCACGGATACACCCACACCATGCAAACCACCGGAAACTTTGTAGGAATTGGAATCAAACTTACCGCCAGCGTGAAGCTGGGTCATGATCACCTCAGCCGCCGAGACCCCTTCTTCGGCATGAGTATCAACCGGGATTCCACGACCATTATCAGAGACCGAGACTGAGCCATCACCGTTTAATATCACCTTGACGATATCACAATGCCCGGCGAGGGCTTCATCAATGGCGTTATCGACAACCTCGTAGACCATATGATGCAGGCCTGTGCCATCATCAGTATCACCGATGTACATACCCGGACGCTTGCGCACCGCTTCCAGTCCACGCAGAACCTTGATTGAATCAGCACCATATTCCTCGACATCTGCTACAATGTCTGTGTCTTGTGGTTCGGGAGTCTCGTTCTCGTTGCTCATGCTTACTTAACCGTTTCAAGTATGGGGATTGAAGGTGGTGTTAAAGTCGCGTCATTAACCGATATAAAACAGGCGTGCTCAGTCAGAGGTTCAAACAAATTTTTGTCCGTTCCGGTCAGCCAGGCCTGAGCGCCCAGTGCCAGCAGCTCATCAAACAGAGCTTCCCGCCGTTCTCGGTCCAGATGGGCCGCCACTTCATCCAGAAGCAGCACCGGAACCCGGCCGCGTTCTGCCGCCGTCATGCGGGCATCAGCAAGCACAATGGAAATCAATAAAGCTTTTTGCTCGCCTGTGGAACATTGTTCGGCGGCTTGATCCTTGCCCAGATGGCGGACGTGCAAATCGCTGCGATGTGGCCCCTGACGGGCGCCGCCTGTGATGGCGTCCGATGGGCGAGAGTTCACAAGCGCTGCACGTAAATTCTCTTCGGCGTTCAGCGCCGGGCCATCTTGCAGCCAGTTTTCCACATCCCCCGCAATAGAGAGGCCCGCGCCCGGAAACGGGCCATGGGCGGCGCGACAATACTGCCCAAGACGTTCGCTCAGCTCCAGACGGGCGGCGGCAACGGCAATACCCTTACTGGCCATGGTTTCTTCCAGCGATGCCAGCCAGGTTTTATCATCAACACCGTCGCGCAATAATTTGGCCCGCTCGCGCATAGCATGCTCGTAAGAATTAATCCGCCCCGCGTGGGCAGGATCGTAGCCAAACACCAGACGATCCAGAAATCGCCTGCGAGCAGACTTTCCATCGGAGAACAAGCGATCCATTTGCGGCGAAAGCCACTGAACATCCATATAGTCGGCGAGAGCGGATTGATTTTTAACCGTTTCGCCATCGATACGGACCGTGCGCTTCTCTGCACCAGCCTCTGCCAATCCTGTGCCCAGGTCAATAAAGCCATCCGTCGTTGCCACTTTTGCAGCAACACCCCAGGATTTAGAAGAATTTCCAATAGTTTGGCGAGACATTTCGCTGAGCTTGGCCCGGCGCAAGCCCCGACCCGGCGTCAACAACGAAACAGCTTCCAAAATATTGGTTTTCCCGGCCCCGTTCGAACCGCTCAACACCACCGGTCGACCCGCTGTTTCAATACGGGCCTGCTCGTAACACCGGAAATTGCTAACCGTTAATCGTTCCACTTTTGCAATGAATGGCGCAACAGAAGGCGCAATAACGTCCTGACCTTGCGTAGTCTGCAGGTCCGGAGCTATTGTATGAAACGTTTCTGTTTGCAATTGGGCGCCGATCATTATTGAACGTTACGTCTTGCTATCTGTTATATACGCTTATTAAAAAACGCCTTTAAACACGCATGGGCATAAGCACATAGAGCGCACTGGCATCTTCAACTTCACGGACAATCGTCGGCGAAGCCGCATCAGCCAGAACAAACCGCATGGCATCGCCTTCGATCTGCTGGGCGATATCAAGCAGATACCGTGAGTTAAAGCCAATTTCTATTTCGTTTCCGGAATATTCCACTTCAAGCTCTTCCGTGGCGCTGCCATGCTCGGCACTGGAGGCCGACAAGGTCAACACGCCCGGTGCCAACTTAAGCTTCACCGCGCGAGATTTTTCGCTGGAAATAGCAGAAACGCGATCAACGGCGTCGGCAAATGACTTGCCGTTAACATCCATATTCTTGTCATTGCCTTCGGGAATAACCCGCTGATAATCCGGGAACGTACCGTCAATCAGTTTGGATGTCATAACAGCGCCATCAAAGGTAAACCGAACCTTGGATTCCGAAAGCGCCACATCCACATCATCGGAGAAATCTTCAATCAGCTTGCGCAACTCGGCTACGGCCTTGCGCGGGACAATTACACCGGGCATGCCAGCCGCCCCGGAGGGCAGGGGTGATTCAACACTGGCCAGGCGGTGGCCATCGGTTGCAACCGCGCGCAACACAAGTGTGTCATCGCGGTCTGCTGCATGAAGGTAGATACCGTTCAGATAATACCGGGTTTCCTCATTGGAAATAGCAAATTTTGTGCGGTCGATCAGCACCCGCAGCTCACCAGCCGGAAGGCTGAACGAATGCGTTGGCTCACCACCAGCCATAACCGGAAAATCTTCCGTGGGCAGGCAGGTCAGCACAAACCGTGAGCGTCCGGCGCGCAGCACAAGTTGACCGTCACCGGAGCTGGCATCAAGCTCAACTTGCGCACCATCCGGCAACTTGCGGACAATTTCAAAAAGCGTATGGGCAGGTGCCGTCGTCGAGCCTGGCTCGGCGATATCAGCATCAACTGCGGCGACGATATCAAGATCCATATCAGTTGCATTTAAATCCAGCTTGCCGTCCTGGGCGCTGAGCTTAACGTTGGAAAGGATCGGAATGGTGTTGCGTCGCTCCACGACGCTCTGTACGTGTCCAAGAGACTTCAGGAGCGCGGCTCGTTCAATGGTCAGTTTCATTACGTTTGAATTACTCGTCAGAATGTTACAAATACGTTTGATTCAGTTGTTTTGGTTCCTCGAATGCATCCCGTTAGAATCCGTCGATTACGATATCCCAACAATGAATGTACCCGCCCGCTCAATGCTGTCTGCAACTCAGAGCCACAGCCCGATTGAGGAGAATCACAGTATATCAGAAGGCTATAGAAAGGCTATAAAAACGTGATCATTTCGCACATGAAAAAAAGCGCTAAAAGCGCTTTTAATTCAAGGCGTTAGAGAACAACAGATTGAAATCAGCTTTCCAGCATGCGCCGAAGCAGTTCAACGTCTTCAGCAAACATCGAATCGCGCTCGCGAAGCTCATCTACTTTTTTCACTGCATGCATAACCGTTGTGTGATCCCGGCCACCGAACTTGCGCCCAATTTCAGGCAATGAACGCGATGTCAGCTGTTTTGCCAGATACATGGCAACCTGACGGGGGCGAGCCACAGAACGAGCACGACGAGCTGATTGCATATCAGAAATTCGGATATTGAAATGTGAGGAGACTTGTTTCTGGATCTCTTCAATCGTAACCCGGCGATCATTGGCACGCAGAAGATCGTGCAGCACTTCCTGGGTAGTCTCCAAAGTGATCTCCCGTCCGATCAACTCGGCGTGGGCAACGACCCTGTTCAGGCCACCTTCCAGATCACGAACATTAGACGTCACCTTGTGCGCCAGGAATTCCATAACCTTCTGCGGGATTTCAACGCCAAGGGTTTCTGCCTTTGACTGCAAGATACCCAAACGCAACTCATAGGTTGTTGCATGAATGTCCGCAACAAGACCACAATTGAGCCGCGAGATCAGACGCTCTTCCATGCCATCCAGATACGATGGAGATTTATCTGCCGAAATAACAATCTGACGACCCTGATCAACCAGTGCATTGAATGTATGGAAGAACTCTTCCTGAGTCGAATTCTTGCCGCTGATGAATTGCACATCATCGATCATCAAAACGTCCACGGAACGAAACTGGTCTTTGAAGTCTACCGTATTCTGTTCACGCAGGGCACGAATAAACCGGTACATGAATTTTTCAGCGGACAGGTATACAACGTTACGTTGCGGAGTCACAGTGCGGATATGATTGGCAATGGCATGCATCAGATGGGTCTTGCCCAAACCGACGCCACCATAAAGAAATAAAGGATTGAACGGAACTGTTTCGGCCTCGGCAACACGCCGGGATGCTGCGTAGGCAAACTCATTTGGCTTGCCAACAACATAGTTATCAAAGGTGAATTTAGGATCAAGCGGCGCACAGATATCGGCCTTGCCATTGGCAGGGTTCACACCATCGTCGCCGTTACGGCGATTATGCCCATCATGGTTATTAACCATCGCAGCTTCAGCTTCGCGGCGACTTTCAGATCGGGCCTGTGAATAACGATCCGGCTGAACCATAACATCGATAGAACAAACCTCGGAATCATGATCACGCCAAAGCTCTGCCAGACGGTCTGCGTAATGTGCACTGACCCAATCCCCCATGAAACGGGTTGGCACAGAAATACGAATGATAGCACCGTCACGATCATGAACCGAAATCGGTTTGATCCAGCTTTGATAAGCCGCCTCCCCTATTTCAGAGCGCAGCCTGGCGCTAATTTCTGACCATTGGACGTCCGTTGGACTTTGGCTCTGCTCAATTGTCGTCATAAAATTTCGATCCTCGATTACCGGACTTTTATCCGGCACACTCTCCACCCGATCCATACAGGGAAAATTTCAAAAATATTCAGCCAATCAATAACAGCATCAAAAGATATACAGTGTCAGTGACCGAATTTTTTTAAACCCTCCCGCATAGCATTTTTAATTATTATGTTTGGCGCACCAGACATTTCCGAACTAAAAATTTCAGTGTCAGTTTATCATACACCGAACCGCATTGCTGTGCACTCTGTCACAACGCGATTTAATTTTCGTATTTTATTTACAGTAAAACTCAATTTTGCATCTGCCCGATTTCAACGACCAATTAATCAGCATCGAATTCCGGCACGACGTCGCACGATAGAACTATAAATATAATGAACCTTAAATCATGTGGTCTGGAAATGATCTTAAGTCTGTCTGTGTCTCATGGCAATATGCCGAAAGGGCTATCAGGGGAAAAAAGTGGGAAAAAAAGTAAATATATACCCTTGACAGATTTCGATTCGCGGAGGTCGCAACGCGTAAAAGTTGCCCTGTATTCAGGCTTTGGAAATCAATCCTGAATCAGGTTTTATTTCTAATGGTGGATACAAAACCCGGATATAAAAAAGCCGCACTCAAATGAGTACGGCTTTTTAAAATTCTATAGAGAAAATGCTCAGGCCATTGCCTTGATGCGGGCTGACAGACGAGACACTTTTCGGGACGCTGCGTTCTTGTGAACGAGGCCCTTCTGAGCGCTCCGCATAAGCTGCGGTTCTGCTGCAAGGAAAGCTTCCTTGGCTGCTGCGCTGTTACCACTTTCGATCGCTTCTTCAACGCCACGAACATAGCCCCGCATGCGGCTGCGACGGTTGCGGTTTACTTCAGTGCGGCGTTCAGTCTGGCGAACGCGCTTCTTTGATTGTGGTGAATTAGCCATCGTTATTTCGTCCTACTATAATTGTCTGCGCCACAAACGTTCAAAAACGTATAAAATCAGGGCAAAGACGCTCAAATTCAATTCAGAGTGCGAGGGTATATAGATGCCGGGGCACCCCGTCAACCCTTGCTATGCAAAGAATTCGCATAAAATTAGCGATTGCTGAACTCGGGTTTACGCTTTTCAGCAAAAGCCGCCATGCCTTCTTTTTGATCGTCCGTTGCAAAACTCGCATGAAACATACGTCGTTCAAAGTGCACGCCCTCGCTTAGCGAGCTTTCATAAGCCTTATTGACGCATTCCTTGGCCATCATAACAGACGGTCTGGACATGGCTGCAATCTTGCTGGCTGTTTTGACAGCATCATCCACCAACTCACTGGCAGGTACAATCCGGGCCACAAGTCCGGCCCGTTCGGCCTCAATGGCATCGATCATGCGGCCCGTGAGGATCATCTCCATGGCCTTTGATTTTCCAACAGCCCGCGTAAGTCGCTGCGAGCCACCCGCACCAGGCATGGTGCCGAGCTTGATTTCAGGCTGACCGAACTGGGCATTGTCACCGGCCAGGATAAAGTCGCACATCATGGCAAGTTCGCATCCGCCACCCAGAGCAAACCCGGCGACAGCGGCAATCACCGGCTTGCGGATGGTGGTCACGTGTTCCCAATCATTGAGAAAATTCGCCAGGTACGCATCCATGTAGGTAAAATTCATCATTTCCTTGATGTCGGCTCCCGCGGCAAAAGCTTTCTCGCTGCCTGTCAGGACAATAGCGCCAATGGCGTCATTGGCTTCAAAGTCATCAAGCGCGTGCCCCAATTCACCAATCAGCTCTGCATTCAGCGCATTGAGCGCATCAGGGCGATTGAGTGTGATAAGGCCAACAGCATCGCGTTCTTCTACAAGGATTGTCTTATAAGACATGGGGGGCTCTCCAGAGATGTAAAATTTACTTTTTCGGTGACAGCACGAAACGCACCCGGATCATACCAGCCGTGTCTGCTTTGTTTGTGATTTCCAGCATCAGGGTCTCATCTTCACGCTCAAACGTGAAATCTGTCATTCCGCCAGTTTTTTGCCAACCCAATTGCGGCAAGGTTGCTTTATAAAAGACCGTTACGTCCTTGGACGTGAGTGCGCCATCGGCAAAGGCTTCTACATAACGCCCGCCAGAACTATCAAACACCAAAGCGCTGTCTGTGTCTTCGACCAGCCCTGCCATCAAAGGCAAGTCTTCAATTGCACTTATAAACTGAGTGTCCTCGGCCCACACAGGACGGGGCACTGTTCCAAGAAGGCCCAACATCAACACAACAGGGAATAAGCGCAGAAACTGTTTCATAGGAAAGTTATAGGGCCGCACAGCCTGTTTTGCACGTCCAATTTTAAGTGTCTAAAGCAGATTATTTCTGTTTGCGGGTGCAGAAATAGGTTGATCGGCCAGACTGTACAATCTGTTGAATACTGCCATCTGCGCAATCACAGCCGGGGCACTTCTGCCCGGCCTTGTCATAAACTGCAAACTGATGCTGGAAATAGCCCAGCTCTCCCGAGGTCTGACGGTGGTCTTTCAGGCTTGAGCCACCTGCGGCAATGGCAGCTTTCAGTACCTGTTTAATAGAGCCCACCAGTTTCTCTGCCCGACCACCTTGCACCGTATAGGCCGAGCGCTTTGGCGAGATGCCTGCATAAAACAGACTTTCCGAAACATAGATATTGCCCAGCCCCGCGACCACGGACTGATCCAGCAAGGCCGCCTTGATCGGGGTCTTGCGTCCGGCAAGCTGGCTTGCCAGCATTTTGGCATCGAAGCTGTCTTCCAGAGGTTCCGGTCCCAGCTTGGCCATCATGGGATGGCTTTCCAGCTTTCCTGCCTCGCACAAATCCATAAAACCAAAACGCCGGGTGTCATTGAACCGGACCGTCGCGCCCTGATCGGTCTCTATTATAATGTGATCGTGTTTTTCTTCGGGCGGCGGCGTGTCTTCAAAGATCAACACCCGGCCCGACATGCCCAGATGCCAGATCAAGACCTCGCCATTATCCAAATGCACCAGCAAATATTTGGCCCGCCGAGAAAGCCGTTGAACAGTGCGCCCTGTCAAGCGCTGACCAAAGCCGTCTGGCAAGGGAAAGCGTAAATCTGGCCTGCGGGCAATAACACGGCTGAGCACCCGGCCATCAAGAACAGGGTCCAATCCACATTTTACGGTTTCAACTTCGGGTAATTCTGGCATTTTCTATATCTAGCCTATATGACAACCTTAGGCTATGGTGTCGCACTTAATTATTATACGAGCTGGGCAATGTCAGAAGAAAACACCACACATTTCGGATTTTCCACGGTCGAAGAGGGCCAGAAGGCCGGGATGGTGCGCGAAGTTTTTGATTCCGTTGCACCAAAGTACGATCTGATGAACGATCTCATGAGCCTCGGCATCCACAGGCTGTGGAAAAAGACCCTGATCGACTGGCTGCGCCCCACGGCGTCCATGAAGCTGCTCGATGTGGGCGGCGGAACTGGCGATATTGCCTTCAGCTTTCTTAAAGAAGGTGGCGGCGAAGTCACAGTGGTGGATATCAACAAGGAGATGCTTGATGTTGGCAAAGATCGAGCCATTGACCGGGGCATTTTGGACAATATCACCTGGATCAACGGTGACGCTGAAAAATTACCTGTTGAAGATCACAGTGTTGATGCTTATACAATTTCATTTTGCATTCGCAACGTTACTCATATTGACGCGGCGTTACGCGAAGCCAAGCGAGTTTTAAAACCCGGCGGACGCTTTATGTGCCTTGAATTTTCCCATGTTGCCCTGCCAGCCCTGGAAAAAATTTACGATACCTATTCCTTCAAGGTTCTACCAACTCTCGGCAGTCAGATTGCCGGGGACCGTGAGGCTTATCAATATCTTGCCGAAAGTATCCGGCGCTTCCCCACGCAAGAGGGTTTTGCCGAAATGATCACGGAAGCTGGCTTGTCTCAGGTCAAGTATTCAAACCTCAGCGGCGGTATTGCGGCTATTCATTCAGCATGGCGAATTTAGAATCATTGGGCAAGCGGAACGAATGATATGATCGAAGATTTCCAAAATGCCATGCGATTGATACGGGTCGGACGAATTCTGGCCCGTCACGATGCCTTGTTTATACTCAAAGAAATGGGCATGCCCACCGGTATCCAATGGCTTGCCAAGTTTGGCAGCATTCGCCGCAATCGCAAGGGACGCAAGGGCCAGCGTCTGTCACGCGCCCTGCAGGAGGCCGGGCCAAGCTTTATCAAGCTGGGCCAAGCCCTGTCTACGCGGTCTGATTTGTTTGGCGAGGAAATGTGCGATGATCTGTCCCATTTACAGGATCAAATACCGCCATTTACAGCCCGTTTGGCCCGCGAAGCCATCGTCAAGGAGCTGGGCCAGCCCATTGAAGATTTATACAGCGAATTTGATGACACGCCCGTCGCCGCGGCCTCCATCGCGCAAGTCCATTTCGCCGTAACCAATGATGGCGAGGAAGTTGCCGTAAAAGTCCTGCGCCCGAATATCGAACATGCCTTCCAACGCGACCTCAACCTGTTTCGTTGGGCAGCCAGAATGATCGAGCGCACAGTGCCTGGCATGCGCAGGTTACGCCCGGTTCAATCGGTGGAAATCCTCGCCGAAACCATTCAGATGGAGATGGATCTACGCTTTGAAGCCGCAGCAGCTTCCGAGCTGGCTGAAAACTTTCAGGGTGATCCCACATTCTACGTTCCCGCCGTATTCCTGCAACACAGCGGCAGGCGGGTTTTGACCATTGAGCGCATCAATGCCATTCCGCTGGATGATCGCAAAGCTATCATTGAGGCCGGGCTTAATCCGGTGGACGTTTTGGAAAAAGCCGCCAACGCCTTTTTCAATCAGGTCTTTCGCGACGGGTTTTTCCATGCTGATCTGCACCCCGGCAACCTGTTTGTCGACAGAAATGGCATTATCAATGTGGTGGATTTCGGTATCATGGGGCGCCTGACCCTGAAAGACCGCCGTTTTCTTGGCGAATTGTTGATCGGGTTTCTGCGTCGGGATTATCGCTCGGTTGCCGAAGTACATTTTCGCGCTGGATGGGTACCAGCCCACAAGTCCGTTGACAGCTTCACCCAGGCCGCACGCGCCATAGCTGAGCCCATCCTGGACAAACCGCAAAACGAGGTTTCCATCGGTCGCCTGCTGGGCCTGTTGTTCCATATTACCCAAACCTTTGACATGGAAGCCCAGCCGCAATTGTTGCTTTTGCAAAAAACCATGCTGGTTTCAGAAGGTACGGCGCGAAAGCTGGCCCCGGAAGCCAACATGTGGATGATTTCGCGGCCCCTGATTGAGGCCTGGATGATCAAAAACCTTGGGCCGCAAGCCCGTGTGAAAGTCGGTGTCGATACGGTTATCGAAACACTGGAACGCCTGCCCAGCGTGATTGAGAACCTGGAAAAAGGTGCCGCCATGATTGCCAGTGGACAATTGAAGCTGGACCCGAAAACCGTGCGCGCCCTTCGCGGAGATAACGGCCCTATCCGGATTACTCCCTATATCTGGGCCGCTCTCGCCGCCGGGCTTATTCTGCTGGCCCATCTGGTTTAGTACTGCCACAGCAGGATACTATTTGAAAAATTTATAAAAGTTGCCTACTGTAAAAACAGGAACATATTAAAAGGCAACAAAAGCAATCTAGCATGCAAGCTACGGAACCTATTGAGGCTGGCAAAGCCCGCATACTCTACATTGAGGACTCTGCGCCCCTTGGGGAACTGTTCAGACTCATCATGGAAAGTAAAGGTTATCAGGTTGATTTGGCTATTACAGGTGAGCAAGGCCTGTCCATGCATCATCAATCACCATACGATATTTTAGCTCTGGATTTTGAGCTGCCCGACATGCTCGGTATTGATATTGCAAAAATAGTTCTAGCCGAAAACCGCGAATTACCAATTTTACTCATCACCGGAAAAGGCAGTGAAGAAATTGCTGCTGACGCTATGAGCATCGGGGTCAGGCACTACATCAGAAAAGGCGATCAAAGAGTCTATACGAAGCTGGTGCCGCTCATTATTAATCAGTTGAATGATTTTCGCCTCCAGAGACTTGAACAAGAGGCCTTAAACAAACAAATTCGTGCTAATGAGCAACGAATGAGTGCCTTTTTCTCGAATCCCGCAGAAAGTATTTTTATTACAGGGGTTGATGGGCAATTTCAATTTGCCAATCGTAAATTCCTTGATGAATTCAACATGACACCTG
>JABJOR010000561.1 GCA_018664265.1 Rhodospirillales bacterium | reverse complement strand
TCCGGATGTGACAACGCCAATGGCTTTGCCATCAAACAGTAATGGCTCGTTACCGCGACAATCCACATCATCCACATCCACGCTCATGTAAATGCACTGGATTTTGTGGCCTTCGGCTTTGCGTTTTTCGAGCACGGATTTTCCGATGAAATCATCTTTGCTCATCCGGGCAAAGCGTTCGATATCAGCTTCGATCATGGTGATCTCGGTTGTGAGTTCTGAGCCCCAACCTTTGTAAGCTTTTTCCATACGCAAACTGTTGAAGGCGTAAGCGCCAAAGTCGCCTATGCCATGAGCTTCACCTGCAGCCCAAAGGGTGTCATAGATCTTGGCTATATCCGCTATGGAGTGGTGTAGTTCCCAACCCAACTCGCCAGCGTAGGAAACACGGAGCGCATAGCAGGTAATGCCACCAACATCGATATTCTTCGCCGTGAGCCATGGGAAGGCTTCATTGCTGAGGTCTGCATCCGAGCAAGCTGACAAAACGTCGCGGGCTTTTGGCCCGGTCAGAAGCAGCATGCCATACGCATCGGTCATGTCTTCGATGATAACATCCTCACCATCATTGATGTGTTGGGTAAGCCAATCATAGTCATGGATTTGCGCAACGACGGAGGACAACAGGTAGTAATGATCTTCGCGTATGCGGGTGACGGTGACCTCACTCTCGATGCGGCCAGCTTCGGTCAACATATGAGCCAGAGTAACCTTGCCGTCTTTCTTTGGCATGGCGTTGGCGCAAACGCGGTTGAGGAAGCTATTGGCATCCTTGCCTTTGACGTAGAACTTGGCAAAGCTGGTCAGATCCATGATGCCAACACGCTCGCGTACGGCTTTACATTCATTGCCGACAGCTTCAAACGCATTGCTGCGGCGGAAACCCAGGGTCTCCTGGATGCCACGTTCCTTGGCGAACCATTTTGGACGTTCCCAGCCAAAGGCCGTGGTCATGGCCGCGCCCTTGTCTTGCAGCTTTTCATACAAAGCGTTGGTCTTGACCGGACGCCCCGCCATGCGTTCTTCGCCGGGGATGCCAGGTGCGTACATCATTTCGTAGTCTTCAATGGATTTGTCCAGTGCATACTGCCCAAATGCCCAGTCGCCGTAGCGACGCGGTTCAAACTCGCGTGGGTTCAGTTCGGACTGGCCATTTATGATCCAATCAGCGAGGAATTTACCACCTCCGCCGCCCTGGCTGATACCGATAGAGGTTCCGCAGAACTGCCAGAAATTCCTCAAACCTTCGGCAGGGCCACCGAGGAATGAGCTGTCTGGTGTGTGGGTGATCGCACCGCAGATGATCTTCTTTATGCCGACTTCGGCAAATTGAGGGAAGCGCTCGGCGGCCCGCTCCAGGTTCAAGGAGATACGATCAAAGTCTGGCTCAAACAGGGGGTTCTCTAGATCCCAATCGACACCATCCAGCCAGGTCGCTTGCGCACCCTCGGTCTCGTAGGCTCCAACCAGAATGGATTTGCCTTCCTGGCGCAGGTAGTTGGATGACCATGGGTCACGAATAACCGGCAGCTCATAATCCAGCGCTGCAATTTCCGGTACATCCTCTGTCACCACATAACAGTGAACCATATTTACGTAAGGAACTTTCAGGCCAACCATGGCGCCGACCTGCGGGCCGTAACAGCCAGCTGCATTAACCACGTGTTCGCACACGATATTGCCTTTTTCGGTGACCACTTCCCATTCGCCGCTCGGTAGTTGGTTGATGTCGGTAACCAGGCACCGGCGATAGATTTCCGCGCCATTGTTACGCGCGCCACGCGCCATAGCCTGAACCGTACCAGCCGGATCAAGGTGTCCATCGTTGGGGGTGTAGGCACCGGCAAGGACGTTATCTACGTTCAGGAAGGGGTGAAGTTTCTTGATTTCGTCAGGGCCAATAATTTCCATATCCCAACCCGTGGTGCGAGATACGCCCTTAACATATTTGAACCAGTCGACTTCTTCCTCGGTCATGGCAAGGCGAATACCGCCACAGTCGTGGAAGCCTGCGGAAAGCCCTGTTTCTTCTTCCAGGCCTTTGTAGATCGCGATGCTTTCTTCCTGGATTTTTGCATAGTTATAACTGCCATTGAAGTTTGGGCTTTGCGCAGCGGCGTGCCAGGTGGAACCAGATGTCAGTTCGGCCTTTTCACACAGGACCACATCGGACCAACCAGCTTTTGCCAGTGAATAGAGGGCGCTGACGCCAAAGATACCGCCGCCAATAACGACGACACGAGCATGCGTTTTCATGAGCAATGTCACTCCTGGATAATGTTTACGGTTTCCCCACAAGAACCATAATATGGTTCATAACGAGATCATGAAATCAGGATAATGCTTCTGTAATAAAAATGCTATGTGAAAATTGGGATATATTTTTTCATTTTCATCAAATTTAATTTGGTTTGAGTTTTCTGCTCAGGTGTTTCAGAACTGTTTAAGACATAAATTCTGGATAGGGTGATATGGACATAGATCAACGATATCCGTGCGTTGAAGATATGAAGGAAGGGGCCAGACGGCGTGTTCCTCGTTTTGCCTATGATTATCTGGTTGGCGGGATTGGCAAAGGGGACTGTCTTCAGCGCAATCGTCAGGATTTGGATGATACCCTGCTTATGCCCAGGTATCTGATAGATGCATCTAAGCCTGACTTTCGCTGTAACGTCCTTGGCAAGACCTATGATGCTCCGTTTGGGGTGGCACCGATTGGATTAAGTGGGTTGATATGGCGGGGCTCGGAAAAGATGCTCGCCACGGCTGCCAAAAAACATAATATCCCCTATATCCTCAGTACCTTTGCCAATGAGAGTTTGGAAAGAATTCGTCCGGTTGGCGGTGAGAACGCCTGGTTTCAATTTTATCCACCCAATAATCGGGCCATGGAAGATGATATTATCAAGCGGACACGTAATGCCGGGTATGAGGTTATGGTGGTTACGATTGATATTCCGGTCGGAACCCGGCGGGATCATGACATTCGCAACGGCCTCAGCATACCGCCCAAAATAGGCCTTAACACAATCCGCCAATGTGCAGCCCGTCCAACGTGGTCATTACAGGCTCTAATCCATGGTATTCCGGATTTTGAGAATATGTCTCCTTATTATGGTGCAGGCGCAACATTGGAACAATCAGCTCAATTCGTTACCAATACAATGACAGGTCATATTACTGCTGAGCGGATCAAACGTATACGGGATGT
>JABJOR010000560.1 GCA_018664265.1 Rhodospirillales bacterium | reverse complement strand
TCTCTGCTCGATTGTTTAACCAATGACCTGTTGTTTGAAATGCCTCATTCCCGATTTGTTTCATGGCCGCCCGGTATGAACGTAATTTGTCCGTCACGATTACATAAGGTTGACCATAACGCTTCATGATCTTCTTGAGGAAAGTCAATGCTGCTTTACGGTTTCGTCGTTTGGAAACAAAGGCTTCCAGGACTTCGCCTTCGTGGTCAACGGCACGCCATAGGTAATGTATCTCGCCATTAATTTTCACAAAGACCTCATCGAGATGCCATCGCCAGTTTGAGCGATTCGGTGCAGGATGAATTCGTTTCTTGCGGATATCACTAGCAAACAGTGGGCCGAATCTGTTCCACCAATAGCGGATCGTCTCATAACTGATATCGATGCCACGTTCGTCGAGTAGGTCTTCGACGTTGCGAAGGGAGAGAGGAAACCTGACGTACATCATTACAGCAAGGCGGATGACCTCAGGTGAGGTTTTGAAGTAGCGGAACGGGTTCTTTTTTATCATCTCGGGAGAGTAGAAAGATAAACTATCTTCAACAAGCGATTTTCTTCTGACAGTGCCGGCAGGATCCTCCCTGCCCACGGCGGAGAAAATCACAGAAGCACGTATGGCTTTTCCAGAAGAAAACAAGCGAACACTAGAAGACGACGGAGTGACAGATAATTGATTCCACTTTTCGATCAACCAGCATTTACAAACGTGACATTTTCGTGACACAGCGCGTTGCTGTTTTTAATTAATGAGTCGGTCGGGCGTTGGCCCAAAACCGCAATTGCGGTTTCCTGATACTTAGAGACTAGGTGGGCATAACGCTGGACCATCTCCAATGATTTATGCGTAGATGGAGCTGAATGAACCTGAACCAGCTACAAGATTGACAGACATTCCATTAGAATTATTAATAATCATATAGGCTTCATTGGCTGGTATAAAAATGATATCCGCTTTTTCAGCGCTTAATTTTTCTCCTGTACGTTCTATGACAACTTCTATTTGTCCGGCAATGGTATAAATTACCATGTCATAGGGGGCTATAATTGGTTTGCTATATTGAGATGGTAATAAACTTGTTTTTGCCATGAAAATTTGATCCGTGCTGGCATAAACCCGCGTCCAGATATTTGGCTCTCCTGGAATTAATGATTCCACTGCATTTTGATCATTTCGTAGCCTGGGATTGTGGCCTTCGCCTCCCTCAAGGTTCTTCATATGATCTAATGCACTCTGGTTGATAAATTTCTCTTTTTCCGGGATTGGGGTATCGGCCAATGTCGCTGCGTTTGCAGGTGGCGAAAATATTTCCAATATCCGAACGTCTTTATCTCCAAAATTGTGGCCATAATTCCAGAGTTTTTCATGGAAGAAAAGAATTTCACCTTGTTGGGCTGTGCGGACTTCACCAGTTTCTGGATTCTGATAAGTGTACTGTCCCTCTATCACATATAGACAAAGCTGGGATGCAAAATATGCTCGAAATTCAGCATACGCCCGAAAACCTTCTCCGGGCTTTATTGTTAGCGAAAGCATCATTAACTCTTTACTGAGACCGTAGAAAAGGGTTGGAACAAATTTCGATATTTCATTACCCCACATGCCTTTAATTGCATCGGTTTCTCTTATTAAAGTTGGCTCATTTAACGGGATACGTTCAGGGCGATCTGACATTTGGCTTTCCTTTTAACTTCTTGACAGCAGGTTTGTTTTCATTAGAACTAATATTAGTAAAACGTTTTACGAAATGCAATGAGGATATTCTCATGGTGCAGCAAGACAGTAGTGAATTTGGTGTTCGGCGTGGCGGTCGAAGAAGAACACAGAAGCCCGACGATACTCATTCTATTGCGGCGCCGGCTTATCTTACACGAACGATCATGCCCTATGACTATCTCTCAGAAGAAGGGGTGGTGCGGATTGAAGCTGAAGCTGATCGACTTCTGTGCGAAATTGGCATGGAGTTTAGAGGGCATGAACCATCACTGAAATATTTGCGAGAGGCGGGTGCTAAAGTTCGTGGCGAATTAGTAAAATTTGAACCAGGAATGTGCCGTGAGATAATACAAAAGTTTGCCCCTAAAAGTTTTACTCAGATTTCACGTAATTCTGAACGGAACGTTCTGATTAGCCCTGACACAGTTGTATTCTCACCCTTATATGGTGCTCCATTTGTCCGTAGTATGGATATTGAGCGGCGCTATTCAACATTAGAGGATTTCAATAATTTCGTGAAATTGGCCCATATGTCCCCTAGCATGCATCATGCTGGGGGAACGATATGTGAGGTTAATGATATTCCCGTCAGTAAACGACACCTTGATATGGTTTATAGCCACCTGAGGTTTTCTGATAAACCCTTTATGGGAGCGGTCACATCTGGTTGGCAAGCCAAAGACAGTATCGACATGATGGAAATTGCGTATGGGGAAAAAGTAGTTGACGAGAACTGTTGCATTCTCGGATTGATCAACCCTACCTCTCCGATGGTGTTTGATCGGGCACCACTTGAGGCTTTACATGTTTATAGCGAACGTGGTCAAGGTTGCATTATTGACCCTTTTGTTATTGCTGGTGTATCCGGCCCAGTTACCCCTGCGGCCATACTTGCTCAACTTTTTGCAGAATCCATGGCTGGAATAGCATTAGCACAATTGATTCGGCCCGGCACTCCCGTCATTCTTGCTATTAACTCAATGGGCATAAACATGCGTACGGGTACTCCCATTCGTTTTGATGAAACATGGAAATGTGTATTGGCTATAGGTCAACTGGCTCGACGACTTGGTGTGCCGTTTCGGTGTGGTGGAGCATCTACGTCCTCAAAATTACCCGATGCGCAAGCAGGTATAGAATCTACTCTGTATCTATATAATGGTTTGCTGTCAGGTTCGAACTTCTTTGTTCATGGTGCAGGAGCGTTGGAGTTGGGCTTATGTATCTCATATGAGAAATTTTTGCTTGATTGCGAATTACTAAGTTCAATTAGTAAAATGGTTACCGAAATTGATTGTTCAGATGATGCCTTTGCTTTCGATGAATACCTCGAGGTAGGACCCGGCGGAAATTTTCTGGCCACTAAGCACACGCTCGCTCGATATAAAGATGCTTTTTTTCAGTCAAATATCTTTGATTCAAATTCATTTGAAAACTGGCGAGACGCTGGTGCACCAGATGCAGAGAAGCGAGCAAACACAGCAATTAAAAAAATGTTGGAAGAATTTGAAGAACCTCCAATTGAAGGACAAGTGATAGAAGCTTTAGAAGATTTTATATCTCGTCGTAAGAGCGAACTACCAGATAGTTATGCTTGATTTGTATTGGTTTCAATCCGATCTGCTTCCTCGAAAGAACGAAATTTACCGGGTTTGAGGATGGTGTTTAGCCACTCATCGAATATCAGTCAGCATAAGTTATATTAGGCACCGCCCCATGTATCTGTTAAGCGAAACCCGTTTGGGAATGGGTCGCTGGGATCCATGCCCACTTGTGTCAGGGCAAAAATCCAACATCGGCCACTAATGGTGGTTTGGGTAGAGATGTACTTACCAATCTGGCTAACGCTCTTCAAAGTTGATGTGAACTCTCCGTCAATGATTGAACGAGTTTGGTGCGTAACCCCAATGGAGCTTTGTCCTCGCGCAAACCTGATAGACATAACGGCATTGCTGCCAGTTCCACAAGGTGATCGATCAACACGACCCGGTGGCAAGGTTGTGCAGGTTCGGGTTGCGCCGTCTGCTTCTTCATTTCGAAACATGACATAGGCGACGCCCTTGATGCTGTCAATTGTCGGGTGTTGAGTGGTCCGGTTTTCATCAATGATGTGTTTTAGCATGATGCCTGCTTCAGCAAGCTGTCGTGCATTTTTTTCCTCAATCGAAAGGCCAATCTGGTTAACGTCAACGATTGCGCAAAAAACACCGCCGAAAGCCACGTCGTAGTAGATTTTACCCCATGCTTTCGTGTCAACTTCTTCAGCCAAGGCGACCGCAAATGCTGGTGGCATGTCCAGAGAAACTCGCTCACATTTTCCATCCCGGCATGATGCAACCGCACGCACCAAACCGGCGGCTGTATCAAACACGATCTCCGTTTCTGGCTCATGCATTTCGATAATTCCAGTTTCAATCAGTGCCGTCGTTGCGCACATGACGTTTGATCCCGACATAGCGCTTGCCCTCGTCGCGGCGAGAATGATCAACCCCACATCTGCTTCCTTACAGGTAGGTGGTGTCAGTAATACGATGTGACTAGCAGGAATTCCCCGTGGTTCGCGCATCAACAAGCGAATTAACTGATCGTCGACTGTGTTGATGTGCTCCAGTTTCTTAACCATGGTGTCACCGGGAATATCAAGAAAACCACCTGTAACGATGCGGCCAATTTCGCCTTCACAATGCACATCTGTTAACTGCAGTGATCGCTTCCATCGCATGGTATTTCATCCTTTTCGGCATCTGGTTGTTTATTGATCAATAATCTTACCAATAGGATACCGCTTGTTCAAAAAGCCCTGCAAGGGATTCTTCAGTGATGGTGCAAGGTGCATTTTGTAGTAACCGCTGTTGAGGAAATGCACCTGCTGTCAGAGCTGATATATCATCAGTCGAATATCCAACGCCGCTGATGCCATTGGGCATGTTTGTTGTTCGCATCAGGTGGATAATTTGCTTCGAAATGATTTCAGCTGCGTCCTCTTCTCCGGCATCCCTTGTATCAGCGCCGAGCCAACCAGCCGCAGCCAGGTGTCGGTCAGGGCAGGCCGCTGCTGTGTGCTTGAAAACGCTGGGCGCGTTGACGATTACTGACATTCCATGGGGGCAAATTGGCTCATCTGTCGGGTATCCGTCGGGCCGGAAATTCTTTATTAGGCCAGCGACGGAATAAGCCATACCGTGTGGAACGTGAACACCAGCATTTCCGAACGCGATGCCAGCCAGTGTTGCCGCCCACATCAACTGCTCACGTGCTTCGGTATCATTGGAATCGTTAACCGCCCGTTTGATGTAGATGCCCAAAATCTGGAGCGATTCCCGACAACCGATATCACTCCAGGGATTGGCACCCTGACTCATGGGGCGGGCGCTGGGTGTGCCCGGGACTGCTCGTTGGGTATATGGTCGCGCCGTATAAGACTCGAGAGCATGAGAAAGAACGTCGAAGGCACTGGCAGCAATGACGTTCTTTGGCATGGTATGGGTGCATAGTGGGTCGACAAGAGCCTGCGTAGGACGAAGGTGACGAGAAACAATCCCTGTCTTGGCTTTCATTTCAAGCAAATCAAATACTGCAATGCCGGTGCATTCGCTTCCGGTTCCTGATGTCGTTGGACAGGCAATATGCGGTTTCAGCGGGCCAGCAGGTTGTTGGCCTTCTCCGATGGGTGCGTTTACGTAGGTAAGGAAATCTGCCGGATACGAGGAGTACAGATTGGCGGCTTTGCAGGTATCAATGACGGATCCGCCGCCAACGGAAATAAAACCGTCAAACTTTCCTTCAACGGCAAACTGGCTTGCCGACTTGAATGACTGGTCAGTTGGCTCCACTCGTGTTTCATCATAGACAACAACATCCAATCCGGAATTAAGGAGTGATACTTTGACGTTATCCACATGGGGGAACGCTGCCAAGGCACGATCTGTAAACAGGGCAATTCGCGAAATTCCTAAAGATTTGGCGTGATCGCCTGCTTCCGCCAGACACCCCTTGCCAAAGGTAATGGCATTGGTGTCAACGCTGAATGCAGCGTCACCACCCTCTGTTGGCGCATAATAATGGCAACACGACATTGTTATCCTCCCTATTCAAAAAATGGTTGTGCCTAAAACATGTCACCCAACGTACAATTGACCAGCAACTCGGCGATTGCAGCGCTGTTGGGTAACGCGATCACAGTTGCCGCCATCTCAGCCAAATCCTCGGGCTGGATCATGTCTTCTCTCGTTATGCCTTCAGCCCGCGCGGCCATATCCGTATTCACCCAACTGGGGCAAATGGACGTCGCGCGAACACCATCTTCCCACCCAGCGCGGCGCGTTGCGTGGGTTACAGCCATCAGTGCAAATTTACTGAGTGCATAGCCTGTGCCATCATTTGTTACACGTTTGCCTGACAAAGAAGATACATTGATGATTCTTCCGCTACCGCATTTACGTAGATGCGGCAAGGTGAGACGGATCATCCGCATGGGCCCCTTTACGTTGACGGCCCAGAGTGCGTCGTAGGTTTCGTCATCGTCATCTTCCAAATTCACCATACCACCCATGCCCGCACTGTTGACTACTCCGTCAATGCGCCCGAACCGTTCTACAGTGGCATTGACCCAGTCCGCATTGTTGGAGGCGTCGGTTGCCTCATACGCGTGGGTCATGATCCGTTCGGCATCACTGGTTTGTGTCCAAGCTCCAAGTTTTTCCAGATTCCGGGCACCCAGGCTGACGCTGTAGCCCTTGTCATGCAGGCACTGGGCGATGGCACTGCCAATTCCACCACTGGCACCGGCAATCATGATGACACGGTCTTTAGATGATAACATGTTGAATTCCTCTCTCGTTTTTTTCGGGTACTACGGTCATCGACCGATTTAACCTATGTATGTATCTGGGTGAATTATTGGGTATGGGCACGTTGAGGTGTCCCGGTTCGCTGGTTTTCCTGCCAGTCCTCAACAAAGAAACTGGGGGCGTTGGCAGATGGCAGCGGATCCTTGCCAAGAATGATATCGGATGCTTTCTCGCCAATCATTATTGTTGGCGCATTCAGGTTGCCGTTGGTAATGACCGGCATGATGGAAGAATCGACCACACGTAATCCATCAATCCCATGCACACGAGTTTCGGGATCTACAACGGCTTGTTCATCTGTGCCCATCTTGCAGGTGCGCGAAGGATGATAGGATGTGCCAGAAAACTGTCTGATCCATGCATCAATTTCATCGTCCTTGATGACATCTGGGCCAGGGCGAATTTCGTGATTTCTGTACGGATCAAATGAACTCTGTGCGATGATCTCTCGGGTTAGTTTGAAGCCACGTCGCATGGCAATGACGTCGTCCTGATGCTCCAAATAGTTAAAACGCATCTTCGGAGGATCTTTCGGGTCGCTGGATTGTAGCTTCACATAACCGCGGCTCTCCGGTTTGCCGTGGCTCATGAACGTGTGAAACCCGTGGCCTCCATAGGTGCTGGAACCATCAAACACAGCGGCTGCTGGCATGAAGTGAAACTGGATATCGGGGAACGGAACGCCGGGCTTGCTACGAATGTAACCATTAGCTTCATAGTGTGGTGTAGCACCCAGCCCATCCTTGAAAAGCAGCCATCTCAGTCCGATTATTGCCTTTGAAATGAGACCAAGCTTTCCGTTCAGAGTGATGGGTTGCGGGCAATCATAGTGCAGAGAAGCACCAAGATGATCCTGTAGATTTTTACCAACTCCCGGCAGGTGGTGAGCGACCTCAATTCCGTGTTCAGCCAATTGTGTACTATCGCCAATGCCTGACAGCATGAGCAGCTTGGGGTCGTTGATGGGGCCAGCACTCAGGATCACCTCTCGCCTTGCCCGGGCTGTTTTGACAGAACCATTTTTCTCGTACTCGATGCCGACTGCTTTTCTGCCTTCCAACAGGACCCGCCGACTCAGAGCATGCATTTCAATATTAAGATTTGGTCTGCCCAGGGCGGGTTTAAGGTAGGCATTGGCGGTTGAGGAACGAACACCATTTTTGATGGTGAGGTCCATACGCCCGAAGCCTTCCTGTTGGAGCCCGTTCACGTCATCTGATTGCAGGTATCCCGCCTGAACACCTGCGTCGATGAAAGCGGCATATAACGGGTTTTGCATGTTGTTGCCGTTACAGGTGTGTAAGGGGCCACCCCCGCCACGATAGTCATCGCTACCGTACTGGCATGTTTCAGCCCGACGAAAGTAGGGGAGGCAGTCTTTGTAGGACCAGCCGTTGGCACCAAGGTCTTGCCATTGATCAAAATCACCGGAATGACCACGCACATAACACATGCCATTGGTGGAAGACGTTCCGCCAATAACCTTGCCGCGTGCCTGATGAATAACCCGGTTATCAAGGCCCGGCTCGGGCTCCGTCATGAACCCCCAGTCGAATCGCTTGCTCTTCATTGGCAGATAACATGCCGTCGGCATCTGTATAAAGATGCTGTTGTCCCGTCCACCGTATTCGAGGACCAGGACCTTATTGGAGGGATCTTCACTTAAGCGACTTGCAAGAACACAGCCTGCTGATCCAGCACCAACAATGATGAAATCATACTCTTCGTCGTTCATTTTTTGACAATCCCTCTGATTTAGAGCCGCTGATCAAGTACGGGGCTTGAAATTACTAAAACGTTTTACTTGTACATATTCCGAGAGCTTGCGATATTTGTCAATAGCAATTGTATTTGCTCAGTCATGGTAAATCGTCTTAGCTAGGGTATCTCCAATGTGCCAGTCAAGATGACTGGTTGACCATAGGATACACGCCAAGGCATTATCGAAGACAAGATAACAATAACTTTTCCGGTAACTGGAACAGAATATCGTGAAGACGAAACCTCGCTCGCAAACAATATCCGATGTCGCCAGGGAAGCTGGTGTCTCGTTAGCTACTGTTTCTCGGGTCATGAGTGGAGACAAAACTTTTGTGGTCCGGGATGAAACGCGCAAACGGATTACGAACGCAGCAAAGAAGTTGGATTACAAACCGAGTCCGGCTGCGCGAGGCCTCCGTAATTCACGGACATTTTCATTAGGCATTGTGGTACCGGAACTCGAGAACCCGGTGCATGCGCGTATCATTATTGGTGCGGAACGGGCTGCTGCCGAACGCGGGTATTCACTATTAATCGCCCACCGGGACATTGGAATGTCCGAAACGGCAATCTACGAGCGTCTGGTGCGGCAGAACAGAGTTGATGGACTGATTGTCGCGACATTGCAGGATGAAAACGTTGGTGTGAAATCACTGAATAAAATGGAACACCCCTATGTTTTGGTTAATCGAAAAGCCAAGGGCGTGAAGTACCATATCGTTATCAATGATACAGGTGGTGCAAGAACGGCTGTAGATCATCTCGTTGCTCTGGGGCATCGGCGAATCGCGCATCTTTCCGGTGCACCGCATCGGTACAATTCAAAATGCCGGCTTCAGGGATACAAGGAAGGGCTTGAAGCGGCTGGCCTGGCATTTGATGAGAACTTGATTTTTGAGGCAGGATACACCCAGGAAGGCGGTATGAAATCGGCCCGTGCCCTGCTTGATTCCAGTATTGTTATGCCCACAGCCATTTTCGCCTCAACATTGCTGGTCGCGGCAGGGGCGATGAGTGT
>JABJOR010000559.1 GCA_018664265.1 Rhodospirillales bacterium | reverse complement strand
TGAGTTTTCCGCTGCAGATGTTATTGCTGAGGGCGATTTCTCCACATCCTATGTAGAGCATGCCTATATCGAGCCGGAAGCTGGATATGCTGTGCGTGTCGGGGATCGTCTGGAAATTTACGCTGGAACCCAAGCGCCTTACATGGACCGGGATGACATGGCACGGATCATGGGGGGGTCGGTAGAGGATATACGGATAGTTCCCATCACGGCAGGTGGTGGTTTTGGCAGCAAGCTGGATATCTCCGTACAGCCTTATATTGCATTGGCAGCATGGTATACGCATCGCCCGGCGCGGATAGTTTATTCACGCACCGAGTCCATGCAATCGACCACCAAGCGCCACCCGGCAGAAATAAAAGCCAAAATCGGCGCAACCAAATCTGGCAAACTGACAGCAATGGATTTTCAGGGCGATTTTAACACCGGGGCCTATGCCTCATGGGGGCCGACGGTTGCCAACCGGGTTCCTGTTCATGCTTCCGGACCATATTATTTCCCAGCTTACCGCGCGAAATCTCGAGGTATCCACACCAACGGGCCGTCTTCAGGTGCTTTCCGTGGTTTTGGTATTCCACAAACAGCCTTTGCTCAGGAAACACTGTTTGATGAACTGGCAAATTCCATCGGTATGGACCGTCTGGAATTCCGCCTTAACAATGCGCTTGAAAATGGTGTGCCGACCATAACCGGACAGATCATGGAGAGTGGCGTCGGTTTTAAAAAATGTCTGGAAGCCTTGAAGACCCCATGGCAACGAGCCAATCGAGATGCCGAGAACTGGAATGCAGAGAACCCGAATTCGCCTTTGCGGCGCGGGGTCGGTGTTGCTGGGATGTGGTATGGTTGTGGCAACACATCTTTGCCCAATCCCTCAACCATTAAAGTTGGCTTGCGCAAGAATGGCCGGGCTGTGTTGTTTCAAGGGGCTGTCGATATTGGACAGGGCTCTAACACAATCATGGCCCAAATTTGTGCCGACGCGTCTGGGTTGTCTGTAGATTGTTTTGATCTGGTTTATGGGGATACGGATTTAACGGCAGATGCCGGAAAGACCTCGGCCTCGCGCCAGACAGTGGTTTCCGGAAAGGCGTCTTATTTGGCAGGGCTTGATCTCCGCGCCAATTTACAACGCATGACCAATACAGAAGACGTCTCTGATCTGTCTGCTCTTGAGGAGGACGTGCGTGGGTTTGTCGCCTACGGGGAAGGCACGTTTGATCCGCCAACATCTCCGCTGGATGAAAACGGGCAGGGTATTCCTTACGCCGTTTATGGGTACGGCGCTCATATGGTGGAACTGTCTGTCGACACCAAGCTGGGTTGTGTCGATCTGATTAAAATTACCGCATCCCATGATGTGGGGCGGGCAATTAACCCTATGCTGGTCGAAGGCCAGATTGAAGGTGGCATTGCGCAAGGTATCGGTCTTGCGTTAATGGAAGAATATATCCCCGGACGAACTGAGAACTTTCATGATTATCTTATCCCGACCATTGGTGATGTTCCTGAAATCGAATGCATCCTGATCGAGGAAGCTGACCCACATGGCCCGTACGGTGCTAAAGGAATTGGCGAGCAAGCCCTGATCCCAACGGCTCCCGCAATTATGAACGCTATTACCCATGCAACGTGTGCTCGTATCCACACGTTGCCTGCAACACCAGCCCGCGTTGTTGAGGCTATAAGGAAATCTGAAGATGTCTGAAGCACCACAAGAAAAAATACGTTGCGATGCCTGCCCGGTGCTCTGCTTTATAGCCGAGGGCAAGTCCGGTGCCTGTGATCGCTATGCCAATAACAAAGGCAACCTGCGGCGGGTTGATCCATTGGTTGTCCTGGAACATCAGGACACAGAGAAAGCAGATTTTCCAACAGCCGTCGGAGCTGGAACTACATATCCGGATTACAAACCAGCACCGTTTATTGTTTCCAGCGACGTCGATGGTGTCGATATGATCACTGTGGTGACAGAAGCGATCTATAGTTACTGTGGAGCGAAAATAAAGATTGATACAGACAGCCATATTGGAAGCGAGACCAGTCCTGTTCGCTTTGATGGGGAACAGGTTGGTCATGTCACCACCGGGGAATACGGCTCACAAATGCTGTCTCTGGGCGGCGTCCATCATCTGACGGGTGGCAGTAAACGTGAAGGCCGTATGACGTGTGATGCTATCATGCACTTGTGCAATAAAGAACCGGTCGAGCTGACCGTTGATGATGGGGCCAGTGTTATTGTTGAGGCAGGAAAAGCGCCAATTATCAATGGTGCATTGGAAGAACGCATGCGCGTTGGCTGTGGGTCCGCTACCATCGGAATGTTTGCCAAACAATGGTATGACCATGTGGATGAAGTGGTCGTGGTCGATGACCATATCACCGGTGTTCTGTCGGAACATCAGGCTGGCAAGCTGTTGGGGGTTCAGCCCTCAGGTATCCATATCAAAGGGCGCAGGTCTACCCCAGGTCGCTATTTTCAGGTTGCCAATCCAGGTACAGGTTGGGGTGGGACGGACATAGAAGACCCGCTCAGTATTCTCGGAGACTTCAACCCAAAGAATGCAAAGCCGGGAACAACGATGTTACTGGTTAGTACAACAGGGGAGCATTCAGCCTACTTCATTCTTGATGATGACTTGAAACCCATAGAGCAGGACTTACCGCCAGCATTGCAGGCATCCGTTAAACGCATTCGAGAAAATTGCGAACCTGCCATGTGCTCGGTGATGTTTATCGGCGGTGCAGGGGGATCGCTTCGGGCTGGGGTGACAGAAAACCCGGTCAAGTTGACACGATCGGTTCGAGATGCGCTGACTTACGTTTCTGCAGGAGGGGCTCCCGTCTTCATCTGGCCGGGCGGGGGTATCACGTTCATGGTGGATGTGACCTTGATGCCTGAAAATTCCTTTGGGTATGTTCCAACCCCTGCACTCGTTGCCCCCATCGAATTCACAATGAGCAAGCATGACTATCAGGCACTGGGTGGATTTATGGACGCAGTGATACCTCTGGAAGACGTTATGGAGCGCACAAAAAATGATCAGGTAAAGTTAGTCCACAATGTTGAACTTCCGTGGCCCTGGAAAGGTGACAAGCTTTCATGAACAAAGCTCAGAGCACCTTGCTTCCAGATGGACGTCGACTGCATTTGCAGCACGGGCCTTGTGATTTGATTGTTGAAGCCTTTGGTGATCAGGTTGAAGTGCAGAAAACTTACGAACAAGCTAGCGAACGATTTTCAATAGTGCTCGATGAACTGGTTCCTGAATTGCAGCACTTGCGAAAACCCGCAGCCTTTGACTTTGATGGCGTTATAGCAAAGCGAATGTCTGCTGCCATCAGACCGCATGAAGATTGTTTTGTTACTCCCATGGTTTCTGTAGCAGGGGCAATCGCTGATGAGATATTAGCAGTGATGATCGCGGGACGTAGGCTTGAACGTGCCTATGTGAACAATGGTGGTGATATTGCTCTCTACCTTTACGAGGAGGCGAGCTTTGAAATTGGCCTCGTCGCAACCACCAATCCACCAACGATGGCAGGCAAAGTTTCTGTTTCAAACCAAGATCATGTGCGTGGCGTAGCCACCAGTGGGCGGCATGGCCGCAGCCTGTCGATGGGAATTGCCGACGCTGTTACAGTCCTTGCAGATACTGCCGCCAGCGCAGATGTTGCCGCAACCTTGATCGCAAACGCAATTGATTTATCGGGGCATCCATCGATTTCACGTAGTCCTGCATATAAAATTGATCCTGATAGTGATTTAGGTGACAAGCTGGTTACTGTGGAGGTTGGGCATCTGACACATGTTGAGACATTAACTGCTCTTAAAGCAGGGTGCTCAGTTGCTGATACTATGGTACAAAATAATCAAATTGTTGCAGCGGCGCTTTGTCTTAATGGCGATGTCTTGATTGCTGGTGAGATGCCCTGTAATGACGTTATTAAAGAAGAAAGGAAGCTACTCTATGCCTGAGATTGAAGTCCGCAAGACTGTTATCGTTGTCGAGGAAATATTCCACGAAGGCGGTCAGGTCGCAGACCAACCAGTGAAACGCGCTGCGGCGCTGGCCATTATCCGCAATCCATTTGCCGGACAATACGTTGAAGATATTGTTGGGATGTCTGATGACCTCAAACCCTTGGGCTTGAGAATGAGTGCAGAATTGCTTTCTGCCCTTGGTGGTGATCCGTCCATTGTTGAAGGCTTCGGCAAGGGCAGTATTGTTGGTGCTGCCGGAGAATTGGAGCACGGCGCTCTCTGGCATGTTCCGGGTGGTTATTCCATGCGTGAACTTCTGGGCGGCACGAAGGCTATTGTCCCGTCGGCCAAGAAAGTTGGCGGTGTTGGCACCAGACTTGATGTGCCAATTACCCACATCAATGCATCGTATGTGCGTAGCCACTTTGATTCCATGGAAGTTGGCATCAATGATAGCCCGCGCAGTGATGAAATGGTTTTGGCATTGGTTATGACCACGGGGCCGCGTATTCACGCGCGTGTCGGTGGACTTGAAGCAAAAGATATTAAAGGGGAGGATGGTTTGAGATGAGTGGTCTGATTATTCGTAAAATCGTTACAGTCGTTGAAGAAACCCATAAAGAAATCGGCGTTGATATTAACCCTGCAACCCGTCGTGCAGCATCCGTTGCAGTGATCGAAAATCCGTTTACAGGTGAGTACGTTGCGGACCTGGAGCCATTGATGGAAATTGGCGCAGAGCTGGGTGGCCTTCTTGGGGAGAAATGTGTTGTGGCTTTGGGCATAACTCCAACCGAGGCCGAAAGTTATGGCAAGGCCGCAATGGTGGGTGAGAACGGTGAGCTTGAACATGCCGCAGCTATCCTGCATCCCAAACTTGGTGCGCCTTTGCGTAAAGCTGTTGAGAAGGGGGCTGCTCTGGTCCCGTCTTCAAAGAAAATGGGTGGGCCAGGGGCTCCTCTTGATGTGCCGTTGGGACATAAAGATGCTGCTTATGTGCGCTCGCATTTTGATGGCATGGAGGTGCGTATCAATGATGCACCGCGCGCCAATGAAATTATGGTTGCGGTTTGTGTTACCGACAGTGGGCGTCCGCTGCCACGCGTAGGTGGCTTGGAACATGCTGACGCCGTTGGCGAAGACGGGTTGCGTTGATGGACGATAAGCCTGCCAAAGATTATATTCTTGATGATCAGATCGGCTTTATTCTGCGGCAGGTTTATCAACGCCACAGTATAATTTTTTCTGAAACCATAAATGAAAATCTGACGCCGACGCAATTTGCCACACTGGCCAAATTGTTAGAGTTGGGTGCCAGCTCACAAAACCATCTGGGGCGCCTGACAGCCATGGACGCGGCAACGATTAAAGGCGTGGTTGATCGTCTGGTTAAGCGTGATTTGATGTTCACAAGCAAGGACCCGTCAGATGCTCGACGGTTAATTGTTGATCTTACAGGTAAAGGCAGGGCCGTTGCGATAGAAGCTGTTGCCAATGCTGCTCGCATAACAAAAAAATCGTTGGACCCTTTAGATGCACAGGAGCAAGCAATGCTCCTGAAATTGCTGAAAAAAATGTGCTGATAATATTCAGGGAGAAAAGTTGATGACACAGAAAACACAGAACAAGACGGTCATTCGGAATGTTGGATTGATGTTAAGCGGAGCATTGGAAAACCCAATTCTGGACAGCGATTGTGTTATCGCCATTGACGGTAAAATTTTGGATATTGGCAGAGAAACAGATTTGGATACGGCGGAGGCAACGTGCGTTGTAGATTGCCACGGAACCACACTTGCACCCGGTTTGATCGACAGTCATGTTCACCCTGTTGCCGGGGACTGGACCCCACGCCAAAGTCAGTTGAACTGGATTGATACCTGTCAACATGGCGGTGTAACAACGATGATTTCAGCAGGTGAAGTGCACACACCGGGCCGCCCCAAAGATATTGTTGGCTTAAAGGCAATGGCAATTTCAGCCCAACGGTGTTTTGAAAACTTCCGTCCCGGTGGTGTCAAGGTTCTGGCTG